>JBAZHU010000001.1:0-39717 GCA_041652215.1 Methanoregula sp.
TCTCATGCCGGATGCAGAGCCGGGTACGACAGAAACGGATGCCGGGGAGTGAGTGCCCGCCTCCCGGTTGGGCGTACCGATCTCATTCCCGTTCGGATCAGGTTTAAACGATCATCGCGGTACATATCCCTACAGCAACAATGAGGAGGGTTCCCTTAATGAAACGTATTCTTCTGCTCTGTACGGCACTCGTTTTTCTCCTGCTCATGGCAGGATGCACCCAGACTGCGCAGCAGGGTCAGCCGGCCGCTGCCACCACAACAAATAATCCGGCACAGGTTTCGACTACCTATACCTATGCACTTGCGACAACGGCGCCTACAACGGCCGCCTTGGTTTCGGACAACACGATAAACATTAAGAACATGGCCTATGATCCTGCCGAGATCACGGTGAAGGCCGGTTCGATCGTGCGGTGGGTCAACAGGGACAGCGTCGTGCACTCGGTTGTGTTCTCGAAGGATTCGAAGATCAATCCATCTGGTATACTCCGGAACAGCGAAGGATTCTCCGTGAAATTCTATGAGGCCGGGACCTACCCCTATTCCTGCGGCATACACCCTGAGATGACGGGCACGGTCATCGTGACGCAGTGATGCTGCAGGAAATCTCTTTTTATCCGATATTCGGGAAACCGCTTCTCATGTACCTGGGGATCCTGACGCTCGCGGGTTTCCTGTGTACCGCGTCCATAGCCGTCCTGAACCGGCGCGGCGTCCACACGATCCCGTTTGTCTGGCATCCCCGGCTTGCCGTGTTCTCCATCGCGTGTGCGGTTATCCACGGGATGCTTGGCGTCCTGATGTTCTTTTAACATTTTTCCGGCGCTTCCCATAATGGAGTGGTGCCTGGGTATCTGCCTTTTTTTTAAGAAAAAACCGGCAGGATGACGATGAAGCGGCTGATGGCCGGGTACACGAGAATTTTTTTTGTTGAAAGGCTGCCATGCAAAAAAAAGTTCCGGGCCGGTCAGTAGCCGGCCAACCGGAGCAGCGTACCAACAACGATGCCGAACATGGAAGAGGATGCCGACATCAGCCCGAGCAGGATGTACCCGGATGCAACCCCGATCTTTAATGACGTGTAGGTGCGGTTCATGTTGAGGCGCCGTACCGTACGGAATGATTTGACGTCCGCTGAGATCTTCGGTTTGTTCTTTTTTATCCGGAACATGGCCTTCACCTTTGGGGGCAGGTCATCTAAATACCGTGTGTGACAGCGGTACGGGGCGCCCACAGATATGTTATACTAAGAACAGGTTATATTTAGGGATTTTGAATTGTGGAAAATTAAAATTACACAAAAATCTGGGTTTTATTTGCATTAATAAGCCCTCTAAACCGAATTCGCAGATTTTTATGCAAGTAAAACTGATAAAAAAGAGAACTACCCTTGATTACGCCGAGGGGGTGCTTAGCTAAACTTGTTCAACTCTCATTAAAAAAAGGGGGTTTTGGCTGATCGCGCATCTCTTCCACCCATCTCTCGGGGATGGACTGTTGCGGCGCGGTCGGAATGGTGAGCGCATAAGCGCACACGGCGATCAGGATGATTAAGAGGATCACAATGGCAGCGATCTTCTTAAAAAAAAGGGAGGTCATGGGGATCAGTACTTCGTTAATTTTCTACCGAGTTGGGAATTAGCAATCCAACTCAAGAAGTTCATGTGACCTCCTGCCGGCAAGAACGGCCAAGGGTCTGACCCCGTTTTAATTTCTTGTCAGGAGATCAGATTGTGGTCTGGAGATTTTGGTTCTCCGTTATGAGTCGCAAAAATTAGAGAAGTGTACTGGGAATCACGCTGCCGGCGGCCCGTTTAATGATGCTGACATGAAAATGATAATTTACCCCGATGGGACGTATAAAAAATATAATTGATCTGATTAAAATTATTCAGAAAATAATTCTATAAATCGCCGATCATTGTCAGAGAAAGGTTTTTTAGGATAAATAACCCTTTTATCCATATGTCAGAAACAAAGGATAAGGTAAGGGTCTATCTCTCCCCGAAGCACTGGCAGGATGTTAACGGCATGAGAGAACCGGGGGAATCGTTTGACGATGTAGTGGGTCGGATGGTAGACGACCTGAAATTAAAAAAGATACTCTCGGAAATGGACGATATGATAGAGAACGGTGAATTTGTGGACTTAAAAGACGTTCCGAAATATCAGAGGGCTGTTAAGGGGCTAGCCAATGGATCTGAAGATTGATCCCCGGATCCTCCGTGTGATAAATGCGTTACCGGATAAAACGCAGCGGATCGTCTATCAACACTTAAACCAACTGGAAAACCCATTCACGGCCCGCGATGTGGAGAATATTTCAGAAAACCGTTGGAGAATGCATATAGCGCATACCTTCACGGTGTATTATGGGATTAAAGAGGATAGTGTCTATATAACGCATTTCATGCCAATACAAAAGGCCCACAAGCGATACGATAGGGAATAATCACTTTCATTTCCCCACTTGTACCTGTGCCATTCCCTTTTTGATCTCCGTTAACCTGTCGATCATGAAGTCAGGGTTATGCACAACGGCATTTTTCCAGTTCTCTTTATAATTCCTGGCCTGTTCTGTCAGATCGATTCCGCACATGTGACAATGCTGCGCGATCGGGTTCATCGCAAAACAGTATGGGCATTGGATCGGGATGTTCTGCCGGGCCGCATCCAGTTTTTTCTTGATCCCGGACTTATCTAAAAACTCGTTATAAACATCGTCTTTTCCGAGTTTCAGGTATATTTTCATCATGTTTGTATTCTGATTCGCCCATGCGATCTCTTTGATCACACACTCCTGATACCCATCCCGGGCCATCTCCGAGATCCGCGATTTTCTGAAACGGTGTGGTGTGACTTTTTTTTGATTCCTGCCCGGGCAGCGGCCCTGGTGATCACGTATGCGATTGCCCGGTACTGCATCCTGCTGCCGCTCACAGAATCGGTAAAAATGAAGGCGTCGCCGTCAGGAGTGCCCGGGTAAACCCGCCGCCATGCTGCGAGGTATTCAACGCTCATTAGGAGCGGGGGATATCTCAGTTTTTGGGTTTTTATGTCCCGTATGGAAAGGCGGATCACGCCCTCAACAGTATATTCCAGATCCCGCCATCGCAGGGAGGCCGCTTCTTTTATCCGGGCCGCACTCTCGAAAGTAACCGCTATGATTGCCTGATCCCGGATGCTGTTTTTACAGGCCGCGATCATCTCGGCGATTTCCGCCCGGACGAGCAGGTCTTTTGCCTCTAGGGTTTCGGGGATCATCGGGGATCGCAGGTCGGCGATATCGTCCCGTGTCAGGGTTGCCATTTTCCTTTTAATCAGCCAGATGAAAAATAGTTTAAAAATCTGAATATGATCGGCGATGGTGTTAGGGGTGTATGTTTCCCCTCTCATGGTCTTGTATTCCCGGAGTTTATTGATCGCGGCGGTGAGTTCGTCAAGAGTCATATCCGACCAGTTACCGGTGTAAAATTTCCGCCATGATAACAGGGTCTGCGTGATTTTTGAACACCGCATACCGCCTATGTATTTCGTGGCCTTTTGAAATTGATGAATCTTTGAATCAGATCGGCATTTTTCCTGTCGATCTGTCCGGTTTTTTTTCCCCGATCGAGAAGGTGAAGCCAATAATCTGGAGCTTCATGTTTTGTGAAAATAAGCCGTTTCCATAATACAAGATATATGAAAACAGATTTGAACTTTGGTAAATACGCCGAGGGGGAGATTTGAACTCCCGAGGCGCGAAGCGCCAGTAGCTTTCGAGGCTACCGCCTTCCCGGGCTAGACTACCTCGGCACCCGGTTCAGATCCTTTTCTTTTCGATTCCACTAATAGTTATCTGATTTGCGTTCGCCCGCCACGGGTCCGTGACGGGGTTCATCCTGTGACGCAGGCGTGTGCAGCTCTGTATCGTAAACAACAAAAAAAGGTTTGAGTATTTTTGTCCGGGCTTATGCCATCGGCGGCATGCCCGGGGTTCTCCTTGACTGCGTGATCATCATGTCGTCGACACGGATCAGCATGATGGCAGTCTCGGAAGCACTCTGGATTGACTGGCGCTTTGACCTGAGCGGTTCGAGTACACCCTCGGCGTGCATATCAATGACTTCGCCGGTAAAGACGTTGAGGCCGGCGGTCTTCTTGCCTTTTGCATGGGCGTTCTTGAGTGAGACCAGCTTGTCGATTGGGTTAAACCCTGAGTTCTCTGCAAGAGTGCGGGGGATGGTCTCAAAGGCTGTTGCGTATCCCTCAATGGCGAGCTGGACCCGGCCTCCGACCGTCTCGGCATAGTCCCGGATCTTCATTAAGAGTTCAGTCTCGACTGCGCCGCCGCCGACAACATACGTGCCGTCCTCGATCGCGTCCATGATCACACGGGTACCATCAACTACGGCACGCTCGAGTTCATCGAGAAGGTAGTCGCTCGTGCCCCGAAGGAGGATGGTGATCGTCTTGGGGTTCTTGCAGCCGGAGATCCGCGTGACATCGATATCGTTGTCTTCCTCGACAACCTCGGCGTGGCCGAGATCCTTTGCGGTCAGATCCTCAGGCTTGTTGACAATATTTGCACTCAGCGCCCTGGCAGCGTACTTGAGATCCTTTTCCGGGACATCCTCAACGGCATAAATGCCGTTCTTTGCAAGGAAGAACTGGACCGGGTCTGCGATGCCTTTCTGGCAGAACACCACATTTGCACCGGCATTCACGATAGCATCAGCGAGTTTCTTTAAGGTCGCCCGCTCCTGCTCGGAGAACGCTGCAATCTGGTCGGCAGTCGTGATCTTGATCTTCGCCTTCACCTGGGTCTTGGTGATCTCCATCGGGGTTGCGATGAGTGCGACTTTGGCCTTCGTGACCTTCTTTGGCATGCCTTCGCTGATGCGCTTCTTGTCAAGGACAATCCCTCTGACGAGCTCGGCGTCGTCCATCGACTTGCCCTTCTGCTTCTTGATCATCACATCGTCTTCATCGGCAAGGTATTTCCCGTCGACCTTCTCTGCGATGGCCATGACTGCGTCAACGATGATGCCGTCGAGTTTTCCCTTGACCGATTCGATCGACTTGCCCGTGATTGCGGTGTCTGCAATCTTCACGAGCGTCTTTCTGTCCTTCGGGTCGACCTTGAAGGAGAGGGACTCCGTGATCTCGAGTGCCTTCTCCATGCCCAGCCGGTATCCCTGTGCGATCACGGTCGGGTGGATGCCCTGCTCCAGGAGGTGCTCTGCCTGCTCCATCAGCGAGCCGGCAATGACGACTGCGGTGGTCGTCCCGTCGCCTACCTGATCGTCCTGAGTCTTTGCCACTTCGATGACCATCTTTGCGCCGGGGTGCTGGACAGAGATCTCTTCTAAAATTGTCGCCCCGTCATTAGTGATGACAATGTCACCGGTCGAACCCACGAGCATCTTATCCATGCCCCGGGGACCAAGTGTAGTCCGGACCGCACCGGCGATTGCCTTTGCAGCCATGATATTCGAGCGCTGGGCCTCCTTGCCCGTGTTGCGCTCCACATTGTCTTTTAGGATGATAATTGGTTGACCTGATAACATATGCGATCCTCTAAGTGATGTAAAAGGTGGAATTGAACTTCTATATATACCAATCCCTTTCGGGGTATATGTAAAAAATAAATGGTTAATCAATACGGGATATTTTGAAGAGCGAATAGACCGGCACGCCATCGATATCCTTGATGCCGCGCTTATCGAAGATCACCCAGATGGCGACGGGAACCGCCCCGTGTTTCTTGAGATATTTCACGACCTCCCGCATCGTATTGCCCGAAGTAATAACATCGTCAACAATAATGCAGCGTTCATCGGCAACAGAGGCAAAGTTCCCGCTGATCGATCCGATCGGGTGCTCGCTCGTGTTTTGCTTCGAAGGATGGAAGATGGCAAGCTGTGCCGCTTCCTGCACGGCGATGACTGTTGCAAGCGGGATGCCGGAGAGGGCGATGCCCACGATGACATCCGCAGCGGGTGACTCCGGGTCTTTCTGCGCAGTGTAATACCGGTTCAGGAGCATCTGGGCTATCCCGTCCAGCAGCGGCGCCTGGCTGCTCACCGCTGTCCAGTCGATATGGACATCCTTTGGTGCGGCCGATCCGCCTTTTGCCTGGGTTAAAAGCCAGGTCACCGTTTCCATGGAAAGCGAGAGCTCGTCTGCAATCTGGCCGGGGCTGTGCCCCTCGGACAACAGTACTTTTGCCCGGGCGATCAGATCGTCAAGGGAAGACATGAGAAAAAAGATTTGTGGTAATCTATTTAAGTTTTCGTTTAATATTTGAACCGCAGACCGGGCATTCCCCATCGGTTTTAAAGTAACGGCCGCAGCCGCTGCACCGGTATTTCCATGTAATCTTTTTTGCCGCCCGCTGCATGAGCGGCTGAACGGCAATTCCCAACACGGCCGCCACGTTCTGGATAGCGAAGTCATCTGTAAAAATGGTAGCTCCGAGTTCCCCGGCAAGGGCGAGTATGTCGCAGTCTGTCGCAGAGATCACCGGGAGATCCCCGGATTTCCTGGCTGCCTCTTTTACCCGTGCAAGTTCCTGCGCAGCAGGAGAGAGGACAATGAGCCCGGCGTTTACGAGCAGGTCGTACCGGCATTTGCTTTTGAGATCCACCAGTTCCTCTACCACAGAAGGTGTCGTGTAGCACTCACCGGTGACCGGGTAATCCGTAAAAAAAACGGTTGAATCGAGGATGCACTTCATAACGTATCCAAATCTTGCCGGCGCGGCCTTCCGCACATGCGATCAGCCGCGCAGAGCGGCCGCGATACAGTTGGCAGCTGAGAACCTGCTGCATCCCCGCTCGATGGTGTCGCTGCAGAAAACGTCCCGGATCCCGTTTGCCTTCAGGTGTACGTACGCCCCGCCTATCAGGACGCCATGGACACAGGTGGCATAGACATTCGTTGCCCCCTGCTTGTACAGCATGCCCGCTGCCGTCGCGATCGTGCCGCCGGTTGAGATGATATCGTCAACGATGACTACGGATCGCGATGCGGCACAGAGTTTCTTTGGCGCCATCTTCACTTCGACCCCTGAGAGCCGGGTCTTCTCCAGGTGGTCGCAGTCCCATCCGCCCACGGATGCCACGTTTTCTGCAAAGGCAAGAGCCCCGTCATCGGGAGAGAGAATGAGAGGGTCGTTGAGATCCATGGATTTGATATATGCCCCCACGTCTTTTCCCAGCGATATATTTGTGGTCTGCACGCCGAAGTATTTCAGTACTTCGGGTTCGTGGATATTGACCGTGATGCAGTCCTCAACCCCGTTCCTGAAAAGCCGGGCGATGGCGCGGGCGCTGATCGGCTCCCCGTTCTTAAACCGTTTGTCCTGGCGTGCATACCCCATGTAAGGGAGGACGAGGTGGTTTCTGGAGCCCTCGCAGGCATCGATCATGAGGAGCAGCTGGACGAGCGCATCGCTGTCGGTGACACTCCCGACAATGACCGTCTCATCGTCAAGTTCGCCGGCGGCAAGGTACAGCTCGCCGTCAGGGAACCGTGAGAATTTCACATCAACAATTGTGGTGTTTAGTGCCCCGGCAATTCGGGCGGCAAGAACCTGGGATTTTTCCGTGCTGATCACTTTCATGATAACGTACCTGTCCCTTCGCGGCAGAGGGACGGACCTTTCCCTGCCTTACTATTACACCCTGCTGGTTGTATTATTTTTGCATGGCGCATGAAGGCGGGGCCGGAGTTTTGTCATCGCTACAAAGTACTTAAACTATCATGCGTCAAATAATATGAAAAGTTCAAGGGTAATAAAGAGGTAAAATTTCCAATGGAAAATTCCGAACACGAAGTACCGGCGCAAGATGAGGCGGTTCCCTCAGTCCAGCAGCCGGAGCCTGCCGCTCCCGGGGCAGCAGCGCCCCAGCCTGATACCACGGTGCAGGCGGCAAAAATTGTCGAAGGAGCATCCTCCCAGATCGAGGTCCCGGCAAAGCTGATCGACCAGGTAATCGGTCAGGAGCGTGCGGTCGAAGTGATACGGAAAGCCGCGATCCAGCGCCGGCATGTCATGATGATCGGAAGCCCGGGGACGGGAAAGTCGATGCTTGCAAAGGCGATGGCCGAGCTCCTGCCAAAAGAGGAGCTCCTCGATATCCTCGTCTACCCGAACTCCGACGATTCCAATAACCCGATTATCCGGACCGTCGCCGCAGGCCGGGGCAAGCAGATCGTCGCCGCCCACAAGGCCGAGGCCAAGAAAAAGATCCAGTTCAGGAACACCCTTCTCCTGATTCTTATCATAGGTATTATCGGGTACGCGTTTATCACCATGCAGATTCTCTTTGGGATTCTGGCAGCAGCGTTCGTCTTCATAGCGCTGCGGTACACGACGCCCCGCGAGGAGGCAATGGTGCCAAAGCTTCTCGTCTCCAATGACACCAAGAAGGCGGCCCCCTTTATCGATGCAACCGGCTCTCACGCCGGGGCGCTTCTCGGAGATGTCCGGCACGACCCGTTCCAGAGCGGCGGGCTCGAGACCCCGGCGCACGACCGGGTAGAGGGAGGAGCTATTCACCGCTCGAATGGCGGGGTTCTCTTCATCGATGAGATCAATACGCTCGATCCCCACTCCCAGCAGAACCTCTTAACCGCACTTCAGGAAGGGGAATTCCCCATTACCGGCCAGAGTGAACGTTCCAGCGGTGCGATGGTCAGAACCGAACCGGTTCCCTGCAAATTCGTGATGGTCGCGGCAGGCAATCTCGATGCAATACAGGGCATGCACCCGGCGCTGCGGTCCCGTATCCGTGGCTATGGGTACGAGGTTTACATGGCCGAGAGCATGGAAGACACTCCCGAGAACCGCGAGAAATTCATCCGGTTCATTGCGCAGGAAGTCAAAAACGACGGGAAGATCCCGCACTTTGACAAGGGTGCCATTGACGAGGTCATCCGCGAGGCCCGCCGGCGCTCGAACCGCAAGGGGCATCTTACCTTAAAACTCCGTGACATGGGCGGGCTCATCCGGGTCGCCGGAGATATCGCCCGGCAGGAAGGGGCGACTCTTACTACCGCAGCACACGTGATCACGGCAAAGACCACCGCACGGACGATCGAGGACCAGGTCTCGGACGAGTACATCCGCCGGAGCCGGGAATACGAGCTTACCGTGATCGAGGGCACCCGGGTCGGCCGGGTCAACGGTCTTGCAGTCATGGGATCCGATTCGGGATCCGTGCTCCCGATCATGGCGGAAGTCACCCCGGCACAGGGTGCAAGCGGTTCGGTGATTGCAACCGGTATGTTAAAGGAGATCGCGCAGGAATCGATCAAGAACGTGAGCGCGATCCTCAAAAAGTTCACCGGTAAGGATGTGAGAAATATCGATATCCATATCCAGTTCATCGGGACCTATGGCGGTGTGGAAGGCGATTCGGCCTCGATCAGCGTGGCGACGGCTGTGATCAGCGCGATCGAAGGCATCCCGGTGCGGCAGGACGTTGCCATGACCGGCTCGCTTTCCGTGAGAGGCGATGTGCTCCCGGTGGGTGGCGTAACGTTCAAGATCGAGGCCGCGGCAAAGGCCGGGATCAAGACCGTGCTCATCCCCCGGACCAATATCAACGATGTGCTGATCGAGGAAAAATACAAGGCCCTCGTGACGATTATCCCCGTGGATACCATCGACGAGGTGCTCAAGCACGCGCTCGTTCCCGAGAACATGGACGGGTTCCTTTCCAAACTCCGGCAGATGGCAGTCCGGTCGACTTCGGTATTCACGGATGCTTCGGCCATCAACAAGACACCGGCATGACCGAGACGCCCGGTATCCGGTATTATGATGTGCGGCAGGTGAGCGGGCAGTCCACGCATATCGATGTCGACAAGGGCATCGTGGAATCTGCCGGTGTCACTTTTTTTAACAAGGCGGTCATCCGGGCCCTTGGCACCAGGGGATGGGGGATTCTCCAGGTGGATAATTTCCCGCCGGAACACGGGAAAAAACTTGACGGCCTGCTTGCATCGGCAGCCCGGCTTGCCCGTTTGGCGGACGATGAGATTAATCTGGGGGATGCTCCCCGTGCAATCCTTCCCGTTCCGGGGGTTAAAGAGGACTGCCGGGACATCAGCCTTGCCGAGAAAGCTGACCTGCTCCTTGCGATTGAAAAGGCCGCAGACCTTCCGTTTGTGACCAGCCGGCGGGCCAATTACACCGAACGGATCGAGACGGTCCGGTTCCTTGACAGTTCGGGCAACGAATATTCCTATGAGAGCTGCCGGTCCGGGTTCGGGGTCGTTGCTGTTGCATCCCGGAACGGAACCATCCAGATGAGTTATGAGTCCGATCACACCCTCAAAGGGTTCAACCTCCGGCACCGGGAGGATATGGGCAGGAAAGCAGCGGGAACCGCACTTGCCCTGCTCGATGCCCGGGCAGTAAAGGGCGGCACGATGACGGCGGTCCTTGACCCGGAGCTTGCCGGTGTCCTTGCGCATGAAGCGGTCGGCCATGCAAGCGAAGGCGACCTCATCGGGGAAGGAAATTCAGTCCTCAAAGGCAGGACCGGGGAGAAGATTGGCGACGACCATCTTACAATTGTGGACGATCCCACGCTCAACGAGTTCGGGTTCGAGCCGGTGGATGCCGAAGGTATTGCGGTCAGACGCACTGAGATCATAAAAGCCGGGCGGGTCAATGCGTTCCTTCACAACCGGGAGACGCTTGTCGCGATCGGGAACGGCGTTGCCGGCCATGCCCGTGCGATGCCGGGGGAGCCGCCGCTTGTGCGGATGAGCAACACCTTCATCGAAACGGGCGATGCGGCCGATGAGGAGATCTTTTCCGAGTGCAAAAACGGGATCTTCCTTGCCGGCTCTCGGGGCGGTCAGGTGGACCCGGGCCGGGGCGTCTTCCAGTTCAACGCGGAATACGGGTATCTCATAGAGAACGGGGAGAAGACCCGGATGGTCCGGGACGTCTCGCTCTCGGGCGAGATCCTAAAAACACTCCACGGGATCGTCCTGTGCGGGAAAGAGCGGGTCATGCACCCGGGATACTGCGGGAAAGGCGGGCAGAGCGTGCCGGTAAGCGACGGCGCCCCGCTGGTGCTCCTCAAACATGCGGTGGTGGGTGGCAGTGGCGTGGATTGACGACCTCTTAAAGCAGGGCGAAAAGCAGGCTGACGAGCTGGAGGTTTACTGGTACTCCGGCCAATCCGTCTCTGCCGACTTAAAGCAGCGCAAGGTCAGTCTCTGCTCGTCATCGGTTGAGAACGGCCTGTGCATCCGTACGATAGAGAAGGGAAGGATCGGGTCATCGAGTACAAATGACCCGGATCTGTGGCAGGCCTGTCTCGATGCAGCCATTGCCGGTGGCCGGCTTGCAGAACCCCAGGAATGGAGAGGATTGCCGGACCCGGTTACCCGTCCCTGTGGCGATTTCTCGTATGATCCGTCACTTGCGATCGAACCAGAGACCGCTGAAGTCCTGCTCCGCGGAATGCTTGAGGGTGCACTTGAGCACCCCGAAGCATCGGTCACCTCAGGAGGAGCCGGGCTCTCGTCCGGGGAGGTACACCTTGCCAACAGCCACGGTATCCGGTATTCCCTGCGACAGACTGACATCTCGCTCTCGCTTGAGTCCATCAGCGGCCAGTCTACCGGCTACGAGTTCGATCACGCCTGTTCCCTTGACCAGGTACACGCAGCACGGGTAGGGGAACGTGCTGCGTTTTTTGCCGCACACTCGGCAGGCGGGGAGGATATTCCCACGGGTGACTACGATGTGATCCTCTCTCCCATGGCATATGCTGACCTGCTCTCCGGGATCTTTGTCCCGGCGCTCTCCGGTCGCAGCGTGCTGCAGGGACGCTCGAAACTGGCCGGGAAGATCGGGGAAACAATCACCGCGCCCCTGATCTCGATGTACGATGATCCGCACCGGAAAGGCGCGGCCGACAGTACATGGTTTGATGCCGAAGGAATCCCGACAAAAAAACTCGATTTTGTACGGGATGGCGTCCTTATGGGATTTGCGTATGACCTCAAGACTGCGTACCGGGCCGGGAAAACTTCTACCGCGAGCGCGATCCGGGGAGGAGCGGCCGGGCTTCCCGCGATTGGGCACCACAATTTTGTAGTTGACGGTAAGCGCGATGAGGTCTTCGATGAACCGGCACTGTACGTTCACGGTATTGTCGGGGCCCATACCGCAAACCCACTGACCGGGGAATTTTCTGTAGAAATGTCAAATTCATTCCGGGTAAAAGACGGGGAGCTGGCAGAGCCGGTACGAAGCGCCATGCTCACCGGGAACTTCTTTGACCTCCAGGCAAAGGTTTCAGCGCTCGGAAAAGAGAGTCGTACCGTCGGGTCGTTTATTGTTCCCCCGGTAAAAATTAATAAGGTACGGGTCATTGGTAAGTAACTATGAGCGATATCCTCATTGCCGTCATCCTAATCGTCGCCATCCTTGCCATCGCGTATTACCTGGTAAAAAAACTCGCAATACTGGTCGTCAACGCCGTTCTCGGCCTTATATTTCTCTTTGTTTTAAACACGCTTCAGGTCATGCAGTGGGTGGGCAAACCCGATCTCGGGTACAGCCTTGCCACCCTCATCATCTGCGGCGTGGGGGGGCTGCCGGGCGTGCTCGTCCTTGTGCTGCTCGATATCCTTGGGATTACGATATAAAATAAAAAAAGATCTTCTTTTTTTTTTAAAGTTTGCCACTCGTGCCGGACTTTAAAAAATCTATCCGGCCAGCAAAATAAAGAAAAGTTATCAGAACACGTTTGCTTCCGAGTACACCGTCACCTGGGTCTGCTCGATCTCGTAGGGCTTGATCTCCCGGGAGTGGGCAGACATCCGCATTTTCACCACTTCAAGCGCGAGGTGCACGTCCGTGAGATCGCTCGAACGGACATACCGGAGCAGGATAACGGTATCGGCGAGATACTCGATCAGGCCGTGCCGGCTCGAAAAGGAATTGCTTCGGTCGGTTTCCGAGGTCATCATGACGGTACATACTTTGTCCCGCAGCCCCTCGATAAACCGGAACATCTCCCGGCGCCGTTCGGCATCGTTTGCGAAGAGGTCTTCAAAGAGCGAGATCGGATCGATCACCACCCGGCTTGCCTGGATCTCACCGATCAGGTTCGGGAGTTCATTTTTGATCCGGTTGTTTGCAAGATCGAAATCCGTTGGATCGAGTTTTATGATGTACAGGGTTTTGTTCAGGTACGGCTCTACATCCCAGCCTTTCATTTTCATGTACCCGACCAGCCGATCCTCGCGCTCCTCAAGGCTGATGTAGATCACCTTCTCCCCCCGTTTGAGCCCGTCCCAGACAAATTCAAGGGAAAACGTCGTCTTCCCGGTACCATATGTACCGATGATCGCGCAGATGCTCCCGGAAAGCAGGCCGCCGCCCAGCATATCGTCGAGCCCGAGGATCCCGACTTTCACGCGTTCCTGGTTCATATGACCATCCTGATATTGCTCACTTCAAACCCGCCTGTCGTGGATATCCTCACCGCAAATTTCACCAGGTCCTGCTCTTCCAGGTGGGGCATGACCCCCCGGAACTTCTCAAAGAACATCACCCGCTGGCGGCGCGAGCCGGAGCTCTCCTCCCACCGGAACAAAAAGACTGCATCGGTGATATCGGCCAGTTCGGTCTCTTTTGCTGCGTCGATGATACCCTTGCTCAGGAGCAGGTAGATAATAAAGTTCTTCGTTTTCGAGAGCCGCTGGAGCCCCCGGAGAAAGCCGGTCAGGTCTGCCCAGAGGTTCGGAAGGGAGGTCTGGGTGGCGATATCGGTGATCGAATCGATGATGATCATGCTGTTGGGTTCTGCCGCAGCAAAGATATCCGCAAGCCGGATGAAAATATTCGCGTGCTCGGAGCGTTTCTGGAGCCGGGTCAGCGTGTTGCTGTGGCTGTACCAGAAGTCGGGTACGATGCTCCGGTCAAAATAGAGATCCGAGAGATCTTCGAACCGGATGGCAGTCATACCCTCAGTCACCCCGTCAGCATGGAACGACTGGATAATCTCGTGGCGGACGTCGGCCTCAAGCCGGGTAAACGTGATATACACGATCTTTGCCGGGCACATGGCGCCGGCATCAGGGAGCCGGCTCATGCACTCGAGCGAGTTTACCGTGGAACTATAGGCAAACTCATAGTGTCCGGCCCCAATCTCCCCGAGAAGGAGGATCATGGTGCCCGGAGGGATGCCCCCTTCAAGGATAGGATCGAGCGTTGCGATCCCGGTCGGCATTCTGGTTTTTTGTGTTTCCGGCATCTGGTACTCCAAGATTCCATAAAACGTTTTTAGGAAACTCTCATGGGCATTGTGATAAAGATATCTGTTAAATCCGTTCAGGCGTTCTGTTTTTTTTAAAAAAGAGTAACAGGATCGGTGTCCGGGTAAAAGGAAAAAACGCATGAATCACGTCATCCCCGTAAGGGTATACTATGCAGTTTACGTAAAACACTATTTATATACGAATATCCCGTAGTATAATCGGGAGCATATAAACGCTCTTCGTGAGGTACGGGTTTATGCGACTGAGTGAATTTTTTGCAGGACTAAAAAAACACGAACCCAGTACCGGGAACGTCACGGAGGATACCGATCTTTTTAAACTGCATGCCGGTGATACGGGGGACTCAGTTCCTGCCGAAAAACCCGTTGCAACGGATGCCCCACTGCAAAAAAAGCATGCCGCAAGTTACCGGTATTATTTCCGGTTTTTTAACACAAAAAAGAACGTTACCCACGAAGAGTACGATTTCCAAAAGCACGGTACGCTGGTTACCGGTGAACTGCCGGAAGGGTATTCACTGCTCGACCAGTACTGGATTGAAGAGGGCCGGACGCTGGTATATATCGCCCTCAACAAAAAAACCAACCAGACCGAGTATCTCCTTTTTGAACCGCCGCTGTCGGATTTCGAGCACGAACTCCTTGAGCGTCTTCACGAGGATCTTCTCGATGTCCTGATCCTGACATCGGATGAAATTAAAAAGGATCGCCTGAAGATCCTGCTTGCCAAGGTGCACGACCTCCTCAACGATTACGGCATTTCGCTTGACCCGTCCGCACGTTTCAGGCTCGAATATTACCTGGTAAGGAACTTCATCGGCTGGTCGCGTATTGATCCCTTAATGAAAGATCAAAACCTCGAGGATATTTCCTGTGACGGGAGCATGATCCCGATCTTTTTGTACCACCGGAAACACCGGAATATCAGGACCAACATCGCGTTTGAAGCTGACGTACTCTACTCGCTTGCCATCACTCTTGCCCAGCGCTCAGGCAAGCACATTTCGACCGGTTCCCCCATGCTTGACGCTACCCTGCCTGACGGCTCGCGGTTGCAGCTGACGCTCGGGACTGAAGTGACGACACGGGGAACTTCCTTTACCATCAGAAAATTCCGGGAAGATCCTTTCTCGCCGATCGAGCTCATGGAGTACGGCACGTTTTCAAGCGACGAACTGGTCTATTTCTGGCTGGCCATAGAAAACGGCATGAGCCTGCTTTTTATCGGGGGGACCGCATCCGGGAAGACATCATCGTTAAATGCGGTCTCGCTCTTTATTCCCCCCAGCGCGAAAGTGGTAAGCATCGAGGACACGCGGGAAATCACGCTCTACCACGACAACTGGATTGCGAGCGTTACCCGGGACCCGCTGATGGAGGGTGGCAGCGCCATCAACATGTTCGATCTTCTCCGGGCCGCCATGCGGCAGCGGCCGGAGTATATCCTCGTCGGGGAAGTCCGTGGCCCCGAGGCGCAGACACTGTTCCAGGCAATGAACACCGGCCACACTACGTTTTCTACCATGCATGCCGGCAGCGTCGATGCAGCTATTCACCGTCTGGAGAGCGAACCCCTGAACGTGCCGCGCAACATGATCCAGGCATTAAATGTCATCAGCGTACAGGCGCTCATCTACCGGGGGACCGAACGGGTGAGACGGGTACAGGAGGTTGTCGAGATCGTCAGCATCGATTCGGCGACCGGGAACCTCCAGGTAAATAACGTCTTTACCTACGACCCCGTTCACGACCGGACCTCGTACACCGGGAGATCGCGTGTCTATACTACAATTTCCGAGAAACGCGGGTGGACAAGGGACCAGCTCGATACAGAGATCGCGGTGAGAAAAAGCCTGCTCGAGGAGATGCATAAGCAGGAGATCCGTGATTATATTTCAGTCGCCTCGCTCTTCCACAACTACCATATCAACCGCGCAGAAGTACTCGCCCACAGCGACGATCTTAGAAAGGTACTGTAATGAATTTCCGGCACTCCCTCCAGAAATGGCTGCTGCGCGATCGGCTCCGGTACCATGGCCTTCACTCAGATCTGATCTCGTCCCGCTCCGGCCTGACGCTCGAACAGTACCTCTGGAGATCCATCCGGATTTCACTTGTCTCCGGGGTTTTTTTCGGTGTGCTGGGATACATGGTGAGCCGTTTTTTTGCCCGCCAGGTCGAATCCGGGAAGGGTGTCTATAACGTCTTAAATCTCCAACTGCCCCAAAGCCTGGCATTTTTTACCAGTACCGGGTTTGTCGTGGCTGCGAGTATCGTCGTCTCGTTTCTTTTTGGGGCGTATTTGACGTACCTTCTTCTGCTCCGGTTCCCCAACATCGAGAAGAAAAATCGGGTCATCAAGATTAACCTGACGCTCCACAACGCAGTTGCCTACATGTACGCGATGCGCCGGGGCGGGGCGCAACTGATGCCTATCTTTTCCGCCCTTTCCGAAAATGCGCATGTCTATGGCGAGGTCGCGCTCGAGTTTCGTCAGGTTGTGCGGGACGTGGACTTTTTTGGATCTGATGTCGTAACGGCCCTCCACCACCTTTCAGAAACAACCCCTTCGGAAAAACTCAAGGATTTCCTCGAAGACCTGCTCTCTGTTATCGGGAGTGGGGGGGACATGTCGGAGTTCCTTGCGAGCCGGGTGCGGCTCTACCAGGAAGAGGCACGCTTTGAGCAGAAACAGTTCCTGACCATTCTTTCCATGGTGGCAGAATCGTACGTGACCCTCTTTGTTGCCGGCCCGCTCTTTCTTATCATCATCATGGTGGTCATGGGGATGATGGGCGGATCGGCAGTTCTCCAGCTTTCGCTTATTATCTACGCGATTCTCCCCATCGGCTCGCTCGTCTTTATCCTGCTCATCGATCTCATTTCAGGAAAATCGGAAAAGACCGAACGGTACACACGGGCGAAACTGCTCAACACGTACGCGGATGTCCCGGTCATCAAAAAAACCGGCGAAGAACCGCTCTTTGAGCAGCTCAGGAAATACGACAAGATTCGGACACTGGCGCATTACCTTCGGCATCCTCTCGAAAGTTTCGTGAGTAATGCCAATCACACGCTGTTTATCACCATACCCTTGGCAGTAATCTACGTGGCGCTCGTTATTCACAGCGTTCCCCAGTACGTGGATCCCGAACTCTTTATCGATGTCATTGACGATCACATCGTGATTGCACTTCTGATTGTTCTTATACCCTATGCGATATTCTACGAGATCTGGGCCCGGAAGGTCCGGGGTATTCAGGTTATGATCCCGGATTTCCTGGACCGGATGGCCGGGATTAACCGTGTCGGCCTGACAATCGCGCAGGCTATCGGAATTATGGTCAACACCAACCTCGGCCTTTTGAGTTACGAGATCCGGCGGATCAAACGGGATATGGACTGGGGCGTGAACTTTTCCGAGGCGCTCATGCGCTTTGAACAGCGGATCAGCACCCCGTCCATTGCACGGACCGTCACCCTCATCACAAAGGCGAGTGAGATGAGCGGAGAAATCGGCGAAGTGCTTGCGATCGCCGCAAGCGATGCGAAGATGAGCGAGACCCTCAAAAAAGAACGGCTTGCCGAGATGTTCATCTATACAGCGATCGTTTATCTCTCGTTCTTTGTGTTTCTTTTCGTCGTCGCGGTGCTTTCCACACAATTCCTGCCGGTC
This sequence comes from Methanoregula sp., assembly GCA_041652215.1. GTDB lineage: Archaea > Halobacteriota > Methanomicrobia > Methanomicrobiales > Methanospirillaceae > Methanoregula. The sequence continues at coordinate 17,982 of JBAZHU010000001.1, forward strand.
CTCGCAAATATCGGGACGACGGGACTTTCATCGGCGACCGCCGGGCCGCTTTCCGGCATAGGATCGGTGCCGATCAAGGCGCTCGACCGGCTTCTCTACCATGCATGCCTGGTTCAGGCGCTCTTCTCGGGCCTGATCGCAGGGCAGATGGGTGAGTCCTCACTCTCATCCGGGGTAAAACACTCCTGCATCCTCTTAATCATCGCCCTTGTCACCTTCAATTTCATCCTTGTGGTCTAAAGGCACAAGCAAAACGCCGCGGCGAAACCAGCCAGGCTTGTGCAAAAACGGGTGGAAACAAACATAAATAATACCCGGAAGGAGATTAGAGTAGTGAGGTGATTGGAGCATGTGCAGTGTTGGCGGACCAACGGACATCGATCTTCCCGAAGATCGTGTCGCGGCAAAAAATTACCGGTGCAAGGAATGTGGCGAACGGTTCAAGGGAATCGGCAAACATCCCATGTGCCCGTCATGCCAGTCAGAAGACGTTGCCGAGATATGAACGTTTCACTCGGTAACGATGTCCTGATGGTGAAGGGACTCCATTCTTTTCTGCTCGCAGCCTCAGTCAACGAGGCGTTTCCTCTCTGCATCGAGTCAAGCGATCAAGAATACTGTCAGGGTGTCCGTCCCGGGGATCTCGTGGTGGTCTCCGCACCCGGCTCCGGCCCGGTCGAGCCTGCCCTGATGCTTCTCGAGCTGGTCAGGACGTACCACCTGCCGCTCATCGTCCTCCCTAAAAACCACCCGGGTTCGAAACGGATTCCCTATGTGGTATCGGTAGGGCCGGAGATCCAGACAAACTGTTCGATCGTCCGGGGGACGCACCCGGAACAGCACCTGGTCTGTTCATCGGATGAACTTGCGGGGCTCACCCTTGCCGGGACCACGGACGGGATCGCAATCGACAACCTGCCGGCAGCCATTTCGTACGAAGTCATAAAAACGGAAAAATATTGTTGATTTTTAAAAAACACCGGTTTTATTGAGATTTCCTGTAAACCAGACAGGGTGTAAAATCGTAAATAACAATACATATATTGGGAATTTCACCAACTAATGTACTGCCGTGAGTGGAGGGTTGGATGAAAACTGAGGTCTTAGACGACATCAAGAAAACTGAAACTGAATATCAGTCGATGATCAGTGCGGCGCAGGAAGACAAGAAGAAACGACATTCCCAGGCCGAACTGGAAGCTGATAACCTGATTACGAAGGCGCAGAGCAATGCTGAACAGTACAAAAAGCTGAAACTGGAAGAAGCACGGCACCAGGCAGCCCAAAAGCACGCTGACATTATAAAAGAAGGAAATCAGCGTTCAGCGGCATTGAAAGAGAAGGGAAGTAAGAACCTTTCAAAAGCAGTGCAGCTGCTGGTATCGCGGTTTAGGGAGCAGCTGCATGTTGGCGCCTAAACCGATGAGCCGGGTGCTCATCGTTGCTTCCCGTGACCAGGCCGCGCCGATCGTTGAGGAACTGTACCGCAGGAACCTGTTCCATATCGAAGACTATGTGGAGCAGGGACAAAGTGGGTACGAAGGCTTTAAGATCGGCACGCCTCTTCTCGGGGCAACCGAGGCATCAACCGAGCTTGTCAAGGTCAGGGCAATCGAGAATGTTTTTGCAATCCGTGGCGAGGATATCTATGCAAAGCAGAAACTGAGCCTGCCGCAGATCCGTACACAGATAGAACAGGATCTCCCCGGCATCGAAAAAGAGGTCGAGGGACTGGCAGGTGCCCGCTCGAAACTTGACACGAAGGCAAAGGAGTTCGAACAGAAGATTGCAGAACTCGCACCGTTTAAGGAAATCCCGGTGGATCTTGCTCTTTTACGTGGTTTCAGGCATTTCGCCATATTTGCCGGCTACGTGAACCGCGACGTGTCCATTTCCGTCCCGCACGAGATGCAGGTGGTAAAGGGCAAGGATCGTTCGTTTGTCCTTGTCGTGGTCCCGGAACAGAACAAGGCCGAGGTGGAACGGCTCCTTCAGGATGCGCAGTTCCAGTCGGTTACTATTCCCGAAGAGAACGGCACTGCCCCGTCACGCACCGCGTATTACACGGAGCAGATCGCTTCGCTTAAAAAAGAGATCGAGGCGATCAATGAAAAACTTGCAACAATCAAGGAGTTGCATACCGATCTTCTGGTTGCCTGCGAAGAGGCGTTCCGGGCAAAAATCGAGCAGACCGAGGCTCCGCTCCGGTTTGCTACGACGTCTAAAGTGTTCGTGGCAGAAGGATGGGTGCCTGCGGATCGCACGCAGGAGATCAGTGCGGCGCTGGACACGGTGACCGGAGGGAAAGTCTTTGTCTCGGAACAGCCGGTTGACCCCGTGCACGATTCCGTGCCGGTAGAGTACAACAACCCGTCGTTTGCAAAACCGGCGCAGATGCTCATGGATATGTACTCCCGTCCGACGTACACTGAAGTAGACCCGACACTGATCCTTGCGATCATGTTCCCGATCTTCTTTGGGGTCATAGTTGGCGATGTCGGGTACGGACTCCTGATGCTTGCCATGTGCGCAGGTCTCTGGAAGTTCATGAAGGGTGACGATGCCCGGCAGTTCCTGAAGATCCTCAGGAATGCGAGTATCATGAGCATTATTTTTGGGATTCTGTTCAGTGAATTCCTGGGATTCGAACTCCCCTGGGCACCCATTATCTTCAGCCGCCATCTCAATATCGGTGTAACTGAAGCCGGTGCACACGGGGCGGCGATTGCAGAGCTCTTGATTGTCTCGGTCTGGGTCGGTATCCTGTATTTCACGCTTGGCCGGGCGCTGGGCATGATCAACCACTCCCGCCAGGATCATGGCGAACACCGGGTAAAAGCCGTGCTCGCAAACCTTGGCTGGATCACCGTGACGTGGGGGATTCTCATCGCCATCTGGTCGATGTTCCCGATTCCGCTTATGCCGGACCTCCGCGAGCTCCCGATTGTAGCCGTGGGTCTTTCGGTGGGAATCATTGTCGCTATCGTGTTCATTGTGATGGGTGTCATCTTCATCGCTCGTGACGCGGTTCTTGAGGTAATCGAAATCCCGACGATCATTTCCCACGTTCTTTCCTACACCCGTCTGACAGCCGTGGGACTTTCGTCGGTGGCCATCGCGATGGTCATCAACTACCTGTCTATCGGGATGTTCATCAATCCCGGGATGAAAAGTCTCTCAATTGTTGGAATTGTCATGATAATCGTCGGTGTCCTGATATTCTTACTCGGGCACGTGTTCAACCTGGCATTGGGGCTTCTTGATGGTTTTCTTCACTCAATCCGGTTGCATTATGTCGAATTCTTCACCAAATTCTATAAGGGTGGAGGCAGGAAGTATATTCCATTTGGAATGAAACGAAAATTTACGGAGGATTAGATTATGGTTGACACAGTTATGACTCTTGAAATGGTACAGGCATCGCAGGTTGGAATGAAGGCAATCGGAGCCGGTCTTGCAGTCGGTCTCACCGGTGTCGGTACCGGTGTCGCCGAGATGGGTATCGGTGCAGCAGCAGTCGGCGCAATTGCGGAGAACAAGGACTTCTTCGGTCTTGGCCTGCTCTTCACGGTCATTCCGGAAACCATCGTTATCTTCGGTCTCGTCATTGCACTTCTGCTCCTGTTCTAAAGCGAGGCAGAACAATGGGACTGGAAGCAGTACTGGCAGAGATCAGGGAAAAAGGCAAAAAAGAAGCGGATGCGATTCGCGCCGGGTCTAAAGCGGATTCGGATATGATTCTCGCGGAAGCAGACAGGAAAGTCGCCGGGATCAAGATGGACGCCGAGGAAGCCTCGATAAAACAGGCATCACGGATCGTCAGTCAGGATATGTCGGCGGCAAACCTTCTGGTCAAGCGCGAGCTCTTAAACACCCAAAAGGAACTCCTCGATGAGGTGTACGAGAACACCCGCGCAGAAATTGCCAAGTTCCCTGAAAGCTTCCATCGCGAAGCCATCAAAAAACTCCTTCTGGAAGCGAAAAAGGAGATCCCGAAAGGCAGCATCCGCTGCAATGCACGGGATACAGCGGCAGCAAAGGCCGTTCTTGCAGAGAAGGAATTCTCAGGGTTTACCCTGGGCGAACCGGCTGATATCGATGGCGGTATCCTGATCGATGGGGAGGGTAACGAGCTGCAAATCGATTACAGCTATCGCACCTTCATGAACAAAGTGTGGGAATCCGGGCTCAAGGATGCATCTGATCTCCTCTTCGGATAGGGTGGTACAGGTATGGCAGGGATGAAAGGAATTTCAGCGCCCACTATCTACGTCTGTACCAGGATGCGAGTGAGGAAGTCCAAGCTTCTCCCCAGAGAAGAGTACCAGCGGATGCTCAACATGAGCCTTCCTGAGATTACCCGTATTATTGAAGAGACATCCTACAAGCAGGAGATCGATGAACTCGCTACCACCTTCAAGGGGATCGATCTCCTTGAAGTGGCCCTGAGCTGGAACCTTGCAAAGGAGTACCAGCGGATCCTGGCCATCACGCCCGGGCCGCTCAAGCAGTTCACCCGTGCGTACCTCAGGTACTGGGATATCCAGAACGTGCTTACCATCCTGCGCGGGAAGTCGCAGGGTGAAAAGACCGGCAAGATCAAGGAAGTCCTTGTTCCGGCCGGGAACCTTGACAAGGTCGTGCTTGACCGGCTTCTTGCCGAAGACAGCCCGGACCGTGTGATCGACGCACTCAAAGGCAGGCGTCTCTACCCGGTACTCGCCCAGGAGTACCCGGCGGCAAAGGAGACCGGTTCGTTTGCCCGGATGGAAAACGAGCTGTACAAACAATTCTACGCGGAGATCATCGCAGAATCAAGTGGCGGAGATGCCGGGGGCCGGTTGTTCCTTGCATTCATCCGGCTCGACATCGACATCAAAAACATCCTGACGCTCTTCCGCCTGAGGGCAGACAAGCTCCAGGAAGACGCGAAGGAGATGTATATCCTTGGCGGCACGATGTCCGCGGCAGACTTTGCTACGTTAAACACAATCCAGGACTACCGCGAATTTGTCGAACAGCTCAAGGTTAAGGTTCGTACCGATCCGGTGCTCGAACTCTTAAAAAATCTGGAGACCGAACGGCCGGTTCATGAAATTGCAAGTCTTCTTGTGCGGGTGCAGATGGAGCAGATGGAGAAACTCTCTAAGCGAAACCCCTTCTCCATCTACCCGATCCTCGTGTATATTGAGAAGAAGAAGTACGAAGTGGCGAACCTTCGGGCTCTCGCTCGGGGCAAGGAATCCAAACTCCCCTCAGAAACGATTGGGAAATACCTGGTGATGTAAATGGAGATTGCAGTTATCGGCAACAGCGAGTTCATCCTTGGGTTCCGCCTCGCAGGCATAAGGAAGACCTATGCAGCGGAGAACGACGAGAAACTCAACGAGTGCATCACCAGCGCCCTTTCTGACGGGCAGGTCGGTATTCTTGTCTTAAACAGCAGCGATATGGAGCGGCTTCCGCGCCGGCTCCGCACAACGCTCGAAAACTCCGTCAAGCCGACCGTAATCGCCCTTGGTGGCGAAGAAGGGGGCCTGTCCATGAGAGAGAAAATCAAGAGATCGGTGGGTGTTGATCTGTGGAAATGAAAACCGAAAATACCAAAGAGGCAAAAAAGGGCGTCCTGAAAAGGATTGCCGGCCCCGTCGTTACGGCAGTCAATCTTGACGCCCACATGTACGATGTGGTGAAAGTCGGAAAAGAAGCGCTGATGGGTGAGGTCATCAAGATCCAGGGTAATAATACCATTATCCAGGTATACGAGGATACGTCGGGCATCAGGCCCGGCGAGCCGGTTACAAACACCGGTCTCTCGCTTGCCGTTGAACTCGGCCCCGGGCTCCTCACCAGTATCTACGACGGTATCCAGCGTCCTTTGGAAGTCCTCGTAAAAAAGATGGGCAACTTCATCGAGCGTGGTGTCACCGCACCCGGTCTCTCCCATGATAAGAAGTGGACCTTTAAGCCGCTGGTAAAAGCCGGCGACAAGATCGAGCCCGGTGCAATCCTCGGCGAGGTTCAGGAAACCAACATCGTCCACCGGGTCATGCTCCCGCCAAACGCGAAAGCTGGCATCGTCAGGACGATCAAGAGCGGGGACTTCACCATCGACGAAACCATCTGTGTTCTCGAAGACGGCCGCGAGTACCCGATGCTCCAGCGCTGGCCGGTCCGTGTGCCCCGCCCCGTGCGTGAGAAGAAGAACCCGACGATCCCCCTGATCACCGGTCAGCGGATCCTTGACGGTCTCTTCCCGATTGCAAAGGGCGGCACCGCTGCAATTCCCGGCCCATTCGGGAGCGGCAAGACCGTTACGCAGCAGCAGCTTGCGAAGTGGTCGGATGCCGAAATCGTGGTCTACATCGGCTGCGGAGAACGCGGCAACGAGATGACGGAAGTTCTTACGGAATTCCCGAGTCTTGAGGACCCGAAGTCCGGGAAACCGCTCATGGAGCGGACGGTGCTCATCGCAAACACCTCCAACATGCCGGTCGCTGCCCGTGAAGCATCCGTGTACACCGGTATCACCATCGCGGAATACTTCCGTGATATGGGTTACGATGTCTCCTTAATGGCAGACTCGACCTCCCGGTGGGCAGAAGCGATGAGAGAAATCTCGTCCCGTCTTGAAGAGATGCCCGGTGAAGAAGGATACCCGGCATACCTCGCGGCCCGGCTCTCGGAGTTCTACGAGCGTGCCGGTCTTGTCGAGACCTTAAACGGTGCATCCGGGTCGGTCTCGGTTATCGGTGCAGTCTCACCGCCTGGCGGAGATTTCTCCGAGCCGGTTACCCAGAACACGCTCCGTATCGTGAAAGTTTTCTGGGCACTGGACGCAAAGCTCTCCCAGCGCCGGCACTTCCCGGCCATTAACTGGCTGAACTCCTACTCGCTCTACCTCGACGCCCTCCACGATTACTACGACAAGGAGGTCTCACCCGACTGGAACAAGACCCGGTCCTGGGCCATGGAAGTGCTCCAGAAAGAGGCGGAACTCCAGGAGATCGTGCAGCTCGTCGGATCCGACGCCCTGCCCGAATCGGAACAGGTGACGATCGAAGTCGCCCGTATGATTCGTGAGATCTTCCTCCAGCAGAACGCATACGACGCGGTCGACACGTTCTGCGACATGAAGAAACAGTACGACATGATGAAGGCGATCAAGCTCTTCGCGGACTATGCCTATGCAGCCCAGCTCGCTGGTGTCAGCCCTGCGCAGATCATCGCAGTCAAGGCAAAGAACGAACTGCCCCAGATCAAGTTCATCAAGGACTACAAGCCCGAACTCGCGAAGATCGAGAAGGATATGGACGCTGAGTTCAACACACTGAGGTCGGCAGCATGAAGGAATACAGGACGATCACAAAAATTGCCGGTCCTCTTGTCTTTGTCGAGAAGACCGAGCCAATCGCGTACCAGGAACTCGTGAACGTGGTTCTTTCCGATGGCACGATCAAGCGTGGCCAGGTGCTGGACACCAGTGACGAACTCGTCGTCGTCCAGATCTTCGAGACCACGACGGGTATTGGCAGGGACAGCGGCGTCCGGTTCACCGGCGAGACCATCAAGATGCCGGTCGGCAGGGAGATGCTCGGCCGTATCCTCTCCGGTGGCGGTAAGCCTATCGACGGCGGCCCGGAGATTGTGCCGGAGAAGCGCCTCGACATCACCGGTGCTGCGATCAACCCGTATGCCCGGGGTATGCCGGCGGATTTCATCCAGACCGGTATCTCGACCATTGACGGTACGAACACCCTTGTCCGTGGACAGAAACTCCCGATCTTCTCGGCAGCAGGTCTGCCGCACAACAACGTTGCGCTCCAGATCGCCCGGCAGGCAAAGGTGCCCGGCTCGACCGAGAGTTTTGCCGTGGTCTTCGCTGCCATGGGTATCACGAAAGAAGAAGCGAACTACTTCATGGCCGACTTCGAGCGCACCGGTGCTCTCGAGCGTGCCGTCGTGTTCCTCAACCTTGCGGATGACCCGGCCGTCGAGCGTATCATCACGCCCCGTCTCGCCCTCACCACCGCAGAGTACCTGGCCTTCGAGCTTGGTATGCACGTGCTCGTTATCCTGACGGATATGACCAACTACTGTGAAGCGCTCCGCCAGATCGGTGCAGCCCGTGAAGAAGTGCCCGGTCGCCGTGGCTACCCGGGGTACATGTACACGGATCTTGCCTGTATCTACGAGCGTGCCGGTATGATCAAGGGCAAGAAGGGCTCGGTCACGCAGATCCCGATCTTAACGATGCCCGGTGACGATATCACCCACCCGATCCCTGACCTGACCGGGTACATCACGGAAGGCCAGATCGTGGTCAGCCGTGAACTGCACCGGAAGGGTATCTACCCACCCATCAATGTGCTGCCCTCGCTGTCGCGGCTTATGAACCTCGGTATCGGCAAGGGAAAAACACGTGAGGACCACAAGAAGGTCTCCGACCAGATGTACGCCGGGTATGCGGAAGGTAACGACCTCCGTGGCCTTGTGGCGATCGTCGGTAAGGACGCCCTGTCCGAGCGTGACCGGCTGCTGCTGGAGTTTGCGGATCTCTTCGAGAACCGCTTTGTCCGGCAGGGCTATGACGAGGACCGGACCATCGAGGACACGTTAGCTGTCGGATGGGACATTCTCTCGACGCTGCCGGTAGAGCAGCTGACCCGTATCGACCGTGAACTGATCAACAAATACCACCCGAAAGTCAAGGCCGGTGCAAAGAAGGAGTAAAGAATCCATGGCGCTGCGCGATATCAAGCCAACCCGTTCGGAACTGATCGACTTAAAAAGGAAGATCAAGCTCTCCGAGCGTGGCTATAAAATCCTCAAGATGAAGCGCGATGGGCTGATCATGGAATTTTTCAAGATCCTCTCCGAGGCAAAGGACAGCCGGGGGGAACTCCTGAGAAGGTACCAGCACGCTGTCGATATGATGGCGGTGGCAAACACGGTTGAAGGTGCTATCGGTGTCAAGGCCGCTGCCTTCTCGGTAAAAGAGACCCCGGAGATCACGCTCAAGAGCAAGAACATCATGGGCGTGGTCGTGCCGGAGATCGAGTCGTCGAAAGTGAAAAAGAGCCTCGCGGACCGGGGATACGGCGTGCTCGGCACGTCGCCGGTCATTGACGAGACTGCATCGGCGTTCGAGGAGCTGGTCGAGGCGATCATCGAGAGCGCTGAGATCGAGACGACGATGAAGCGCCTCCTGGACGAGATCGAAAAGACCAAGCGCCGGGTAAACGCGCTCGAGTTCAAGGTGATCCCCGAACTCACCGCAGCCCGGGATTTCATCAAGATGCGTCTTGATGAAATGGAACGCGAGGAACTTTTCCGGATGAAGAAGATCAAGGCCCGGGGTTCAGCGTAACCCCGGGGAGTGTGGCTTTTATGCCAATCGGTACCCTCAATGGACTGGGGTGCGGTAAAAAGACGGTACTTCTCCGTCTTGACCTCAACTCCCCCATCGATCCCACCTCCCATCTTATTTTAGACGACAAACGGTTCCGCGAGCACCTGCCAACGATCCGGGCCCTTTCAGATGCGAAAGTCGTTATCGTCACCCACCAGAGCCGGCCGGGAAAAAAGGATTTCACGACCCTGGAGTCCCATGCGGAAAAACTCGAAGAGCTCCTCGGGACACCGGTCACCTATATCGACAGCATCTTCGGGCGGCATGCACGGGAAGCCGTGCACGCAATGAAACCCGGCGATATCATGATGCTTGAGAACGTGCGGTTTTCTGCGGAAGAGAACCTCACGATGAAACCCGAGGAGGCAAAAAAGACCCACCTCGTAAAGAAACTCTCCGCGATGGCTGACTTTTTTGTGAACGACGCATTCGGGACTGCCCACCGGTCCCAGCCGACGGTTGTCGGTCTCCCGCTCGCGATGAAATCTGCGGCCGGCCTGTTGATGGAAAAAGAAGTTTCCACCCTCTCGAAAGTCTTCTCGGGAGCGCCCCGGCCGGTCTGTATGGTGCTCGGCGGCACCAAAGTTGACGATTCAATCGAGGTCGCGGCCCACGTGCTGGAAAACGGCATCGCCGACACCGTGATCGTGATCGGTGTCGTGGCAAATGTATTCTATCTTGCTCGCGGGTACGATATCGGCAAACCCTCCGCCCAGCTCATCGAACAGCTCAAGTACCGGGGCGAGATTGAAAAGGCAAAAGTCATTCTTGAAAAATTCGGCGACCGGGTGATCATGCCCTCCACCGTTGCGGTCCGGCAGAACGGCAAACGCGTGGAGTACCCGGTCGAAAAGATCCCGTCCGATGCACCGGTCATGGACATGGGCATGGACGCCCTTGCGGCACTCGTTTCGATCTTGAAGAAGTCCGGGACCGTGGTCTTCAACGGCCCCGCGGGCGTCTTTGAGGATCCGGACTTTGCGACCGGCACCTTCGAGCTGCTCCGTGCGGCATCCAAAGTCGAGTTCTCAGTCGTGGGCGGCGGGCATACGGCGGCCGTAATAGAAAAACTCGGGATCGAAAACGATTTCACCCACATCTCCACCGGTGGGGGAGCCTGCATCGAATTCCTGACCGGGAAAAAACTCCCAGCGGTCGAGGCACTTGAAGAGTCGTATCGTCTCTTCGGGTAAGCGCTCCCATTCATCGCTTTTTTTTATTCCCCGTATGGGATGACCCGATCCTGCCTCTGAAAAAGTTAATACTGCCGGAGCAGGGCCTCAAAGGCAGAGGTGGGGAGACGTCGGATCGGTTTTGTTTCCGGTACAACGGGCGATGGCACCTTCACACCGGTGGTCTTTTCAAGGTGAATCAGGGCAGTTTCAAGGGCAACTTCCTTCTCGACCCTGAGGAGGACCGCTCTCTGCCGCCTGAGTGCAGAGAGCACAGCGACCGAGAAGACGATGGCCGTAAACAGGAACAGGCAGATGGCAAAAATTGTCGTGATCCCGGCGATGAGGATCAGCCGGCCGCCTCCTTGCGTGACTGCCCAGGCCCCGCACAGGAAGAGCGCCCAGAAAAGGATCACGGCAAGCCGTGTGGAGGCAACGGGACTTGACAAGCTTCGGGCTCGTTGTTCTTCATATTCCGTAGGATACTGATCGATCATCTTTCCGAGGAGAAGGAGTGCTCCACTGCACGGTACGGAGAACACCCCCGCAATCCCAAGCATAAACAGCAGAAGTTCGTTCATGGGAGGCACCACACCATAGTTCCCTATTACCGGCCGCGCTATAAAAAGTATTCTATAAGTATTACATAAAGAACATATGTGGGCCAACTGTATTACAAAATAACGAAATTAACAGGCTATTTATAGTATTCTGGCTTATTTTATAGAGAATGGTGGAGAAGGTACCTTCTGGCCGGGGCGAACGGGTGGCAATCTCCTATAAAATGCCGCCCAATATCTATGAAAAGGTCAATAAACTCGTATATGAGGAAAAGAAGTTCTCCACGGTTTCCGATTGTATCACACAAGCTTTATTAGCTTTCGTCGATAATCACCATAATATGGGGCAGGTAAAAGAGCTCCTTAAGGATTACATGGTGTCAGATGAGGGCCGGGAACTCATGAAAACGATGATGAGGGAAGTGCTTGTGGATGTGCTCTCGACACAGAAAATCGATTCCAAAGAACGCAAAAGTAATCCGTAAGTAATATAAATTGGCCATCGCTGGTATTGTTGATGAGCCCTGCGTCCGGCTCGTTTGCCAACCCCGTTTTTTTGTGAGATCTGTATGCAGGTACGTGTCATCGCGGTCGGAAAGATCAAGGAACGATTCCTTACTGAAGGCATTGCCGAATACGAGAAGCGCCTGACTCCTTACCTGAAACTGTCCATTATCGAGATTGCCGATGAGCGGAGGAGCGTGCATGCCAGTGCCGGCCAGGAAAATCTTGTAAAAGATCGCGAGGGCGACCGGATCCTTGCTGCAATCCCGGACGGGGCGTACGTAGTGGCGCTCGATGTGCGGGGAAAAGAGATGTCAAGCGAGCAGCTCGCCGCCCGGCTGCACGACTGGCAGCTGGCGGGCTCAAACTTTGTTGCGATGATCATCGGGGGCGACCTCGGACTTTCAGAAGCAGTGCTCTCCCGGGCCGACATCAGGCTTTCGATCTCACCCATGACATTTACCCACCAGATGGTGCGGATGATCCTTTTAGAGCAGATCTACCGGGCCTGCAGGATCAACAGCGGCGAGCCGTACCACAAGTGAGGGGGTTTCCGGGCATGATATATGCCAGTACTACCCGGTGGCGGGGATGCGCTCCCGGGCAGAAAGAGGGGTTTATGGCGACTTTTGTTGTGTCCGGTTCTGCGGCATCCCTGGCAGGTAACCGGCGATCCGGCGGCGGGATGGATTTATCGATTAAATATTTATAACGTGATCGCATTATACTAAACCAATGTACCTGGCTGCATGTTCCCTGGAATACAAGGCCAAGCGGGTACGATCCGCTCATGGTAAGCGGATGCTTTTCTTTGTCTGCTAGGACCGGATTCGTTCGGTATCCCGGCAGCGTATGGATCGGTGTTTGAAAAATTAAAATCTGATATGGTGAATGTATGGATATAAGTGCGGATAAACCACGGGGTGAATGGTATGATTCCTTCCCCGGGAAAGGAATTGTGTACGATCTGACATCGGCGGCGCTTTCCGGCCCGGATACCGGCGGGAGGCTGCGGGCTGTTGTGGGGCTCGGGAAAAGCGGCGACCCACGGGCGGTTCGTCCGCTGGTGGATCTCGCGGCCGACCATGACCCGGCCATCCGGCGCGGTGCGATCGCTGCGCTGGGCGAGCTCAAGAGCGGCCGTTCGGTTGAAGTCTTAATAGAGCGGCTGCGGGACCGGGGCGAGCAGGTGGAAATCCGGCAGCTGGCCGCAGGGACGCTTGCTGCGATCCGGAGCACCGGTGCGATCCACGAGCTCCGTGTTTTTTCTGCCGATGGAGCCGAGGATCAGGAGCTCCGCTCATATGCTGCCGCCCTTCTCGCACATTCCGGGATCGTGTGAGGAATAATAAAAAACGCAGCCTCACCCGATCCATTTTTGGTTCCCGCCGCACGGGAAAACCGGTATTTTGATCCCTTTGCATCGTCGTTATGGCAAGGGCGGTGTGACCCGGGCGATCCCCCGGCCACCGCCCGGGATCACCGGCACCTGCCTTGTGGCGGGGCAAACCTGCGGCCATGAAAAAAGGGAAGTGGCTGGTCTGGAATTTATTGGAGGGGGGTGGGCCCCTACCCCCCCTTACACTTTTTTGAGCACGGCCGCCCGGTTCACAAAATACAACCGGGTTTCCGCAACTTCGAATCCAATCCGTTCGGCCATTGCAAGATTCTCCCGGAATTCCTTTCCCGGGACAAGGAATGGCGGCTCCGAATAAAAGAACAGGCCCCCAGGCACGAGCATCGCGGCGATCTCACCGAAAAGTTTCTTTTTGTCCGGGACTTCGTGGACGACAAAGATCGCGAAGGCGACATTGACCTGCCCGTCTTTTTCCGGGAAAAGATCGAGCGAGTCCGGCTTGCACCGGTGCGTTGTTACCCGGGAAGCGAGACCTTCGGCATCCATCTTTGAGCGGACGATCCCAAGCATTCCTTCCTGGAGATCAGCGGAGATAACACCCCCCTTCTCACCCACCCGCCGGGCAAACTCCCGGGTAAAAAATCCCGGGCCGCAGCCGAAGTCAAGCACCCGGTCGCCGGGTTTTACGTACCGCTCTGCGAGCAGGTCGGGCCGGTACAGGAAGCGGCGGAACTTTGTGTCGAGATGAGCGGCCTTTTCTACGGAAAAGACATCGCGGGAGTGGGAGTGTGACATGGTTGGTGGTAGGAAGGGGAGGGTGATATGGGTTGTGGGGATGAACTGGTCAGTGGTTTTATGAAACAGTTAGTTTCACGCTCTATCCGATACGGTTAATAACAGGTATTTTTTTACATATGTTCGGAGATTGCTGTGAAAGGATTTGTTCCCACGCCATCGAATATCGTTGATCTGATGGTCGTGAAATTATTCAGCAATAAAATACCGCAAGCCGGGGATATAATTTTAGATCCGGGGTGTGGAACAGGTGCTTTTATTGATGGGATAATCCGGTGGTGCCAAAAACGAAAAATTGGAATTCCTCAAATAATTGGTGTTGATTCCGACCCAAGACACATAGCGATTGCTTTCGAAAAATATCGCAGTTATCCAACAGTACAGATTAGAAAAGAGGATTTTCTGACATCTTTTTCGGAGAAATGTGATTTCATTGTGGGCAATCCCCCCTATGTTCCCATAACCGGATTAAACGTTCCGGAAAAAGATCAGTACCGAAAATTATTTACAACAGCAACAGGTCGTTTTGATCTTTATTTCCTGTTTTATGAGCAGGCATTGAAGTGTCTTAAAAAAAATGGAAAACTGGTTTTTATTACTCCGGAAAAATATCTTTACGTAAAAAGTGCCACAGCGCTCAGGATCCTTCTGTGGAAACACCCTGTTACTGAAATTCATCTTTTACCAGAGCAAACATTCGGGAAATTAACAACATATCCCACCGTGACAACCTTGCATAATGGTAGTTCCGGGAAATTTACAAAAATAATTTTGAGAAATGGCGAGTGCAAAAAAGTTCGGTTGGCACATGACGGGTCATCACAATTACCTGTTATCTATGGTGCCAATGACAAAAAAAGCGGATATTGTACCTTGAACGATCTCTGTTTGCGGGTGAGCTGTGGAGTTGCCACAGGATCGGATGAAGTTTTTGTCAGGAAGATCAACGAAATCCGGTATGATTTGAAAAAATTTGCGTATCCTACAATTGCCGGCAAGCAATTATCGGACACGGATACAGATTTATTCACAGATGAAGCGATGATCCTTCCCTACAATTCAGAAGGTCGGCTGATCCCGGAAAATGAGTTAGGTACATTGGGAAATTTCTTACAGACTCCTGGCAACCATTCCCGCTTACTTAAACGGACCTGTGTCGTTAGAAAACCCTGGTATGCATTTCATGAAACGCCACCATTGCAGCAGATCTTACAGCCTAAAATTATCTGTAAGGATATTACGGGGAATCCTTTCTTCCGTGTTGATGCTACAGGGGAACTTATACCACGTCATTCGGTGTATTACATAATCCCAAAGGAGCATGAACATCTTTACCTCTTAAATCAGTATCTCAATTCGGATGAGGTGCGCTACTGGCTCAAAGCTAATTGCCATAGGGCAGCTAACGGGTTTCTGAGGTTACAAAGCAGCGTTCTGAAGAAAATCCCGATCCCTCTGTCCATTTTTAAAGAGCAGAGTATATGTAAGGGGCAGGGCAGTATCTCGTTATATCAAAAGGAATCTTCAGGTAAAATCACAGGATAACTGATTATGCAAACGCCCTTCGATGAAGTAATTGAGCATATCATTAAAGAACATTATCACAACCATCGCCAGCAGAACCATTCAGATATTGTCAGTTTGGGCATTTGTCGCGATGTACTGATACGATGTCCCGCTTTAAAACAGGATATAGATGATCATATCGCGAAGTTCTGGCTTAATGTTGAATCTCCGACACGGCGTGGCAGAAAAATGGATTTACTCATTGGGGAACCTGACTCCGAGGGTAATCCGGATCTTGAAAAAGTAAGGATCTGTATTGAAAACAAATCTGTAACGACGGCTCATCGGAACCGCGATGCCCGCTTTGATGATTTGTATGAAGTATTGCAGGATCTCCACAGGATTAAATCAGAAATCATCATGGGTGCCACCGTTATTGTGGGTACGGCGGAACGTTTTCTGAATATTCCCGATGGGGTAAAATCCCATTACAAAAAAAAGAAACAGGAATTTGATGAATGCATCGTTCCACGGCTCTCTACGGGGGATCAACGGCTCTGGGCGGATTTTTCTGAGGATATCAGTGAGAATCGGAAAACCGATCCTGAGGCGACAATAAAAAAATTCCGGGGCCTGCCCAGCCGGCCAATCGGGCAAACCCACATTATCGGATATGATACTCTGCTGTTCATTCCGGTTTTTATCGATAACGTGAATCCACCCTATATTTGTCGGGAAAATAATCTTGGGATAAATGTAGATGCAGACTATCAAAAAATGCTGGAAAAGATTTGTCTGGCGTATAAGATGCGATGGCACGTGATCTGAGAATTGTTTTATCCTCACTCAATGTTTGATAGCAGATATCCCGGTTGATCCTTTTGTCATGAAAATTTTGAAAACTTCATACGATAGAGCAGGCAAACGGAAATTAAGTTTGGAGTGTGAAATTTTCATTGCTTTGGTGCGAAGTCTTTGACTTCATGCGGGTTTTTTTAGATCTTGGGTTCTTTATCCCGGGAGTCCCATCGAGAGTACCCTGTTGTTTATATGCCCCGGACCTCTGCCGGGGGACTTGCATCCTGTGAAAACATATGTTAAAATGCGCCCAAATCAGCCCCGGATTCCCCCCGACCCCTCCCGGGAAACCCCGTAAAATGCCCGGATTCGGCGGTTCCGGAAAAACGGATATAATCGCCCCGATTGTCAAAAAACCCGAATAAATCGCTCAAAAATGACCCCCAAGATCTGGGTGGGTTTTCATTTCCGGCATACCAAAGCCTGTATGAGTGCAGATCGGCCCGCAGAAACGCATGGCGGCCGTTTAGTTGAGGGGTCGAAAACCGGGGATTTTTCGGGAGTAGTTTTGTGTAAAAACCACGGATCTCTGTCCGATTTTCACGTCGGAGAGAATCTCCGATGCATCGGGCTATATCTGGAAGACGCTCTTTTAGGTCTGCCGCCCCCGCCTCGTGGGCATCCCCCGGTTGCGATAATGTGGTATTACCTGCATTCCGGACAGCTCCCGGTACAGGTAATCCCGAGTGCATCGCACTGCGCCCCGTCCCCCTTTGGGGACTGGTGGCGCAAGAGGGGGGACGACAAATGAATGATCTGATGGTTCCCCTCAATTTTTTCCGGAAAAGCCCGGCATCCTTCACGGACTTTTTTCGAAAAGCCCGGCAACGCTGATGTACTTTTTTACAAAAGTTCGATGCCGGTGCCGGGCAATTTTAGAAAAGTCCGGCAAGTCGATTCGACCGGTCAGAGGTGAAAAAGGGCATTTTCCGGCCGTTTTTTTCCGGAAAAGTTCGCAACCGGCAACAAACTATTTCCGGAAAGTCCTGCAACCTCCGCGAACTTTTTTGTAAAAGTCCGGTAACCGTGCCGGACTTTTTTTGTAAAGCTGGACAACGCCAGTAACCTTTCCAAAAAAAATTCACCGGCTCCCATCCCCCATCACAAAACTCTTTCCCGCACAACACCCACAATCCTCCATGATTCCGGATGCGGATGACGATACGGTTCCCCGCGTGTACAAAGTCGACCGGCTCTTTATTGAAGAGCAGGATTTTGTCGCGGACGATACGGCCCCGCTCTCCCCGTACGAGATGGCAGAGCTCGATGAGCCGGCCGTAGCAGTCGAGCTCGCCCCGCTGCATAAGGGAGAGGATCCCAATCCACCGGCAGAGAGAGTGGGTGGCCGGGCCGGATCTCTGGACGAAGTCGTCGTGTCAAAGAACATGAAGAGCGCCGATGAACAGGTGACGTTTGCATTTTTCAAAAAAGGAAAAGTGAAGATCCTCCGGCCCTGGGACGGGCCGGATCTCTTGTCAGAGAAAGACACGGACGCAAAAAAGGAGGGATAACCGGTATGGCCCATCCCGTGTACAATCCTGCCCACACAGCGGTCCCGGTCAAGCACATCCTTGCCCACCCCTCATCCCGGCACATGCCCACCCTTTCAGAAGATTAATCCCCTTTAGTTCCCACCTTATCCTGCGAAGGTGACCCATGAACTTTCAACGTTCTTTTGTGTGTATCCTGATGGTCCTTGTTACCGTTGCAATCCTTGCAGCGGGCTGCACGACACCGGCTCTTTCTTCTGCATCGTCCCCGAAAGCCGCAGCGGATGCGGCGATTGCACAGGCCGATACAGCATACGCAGCCGCCAGTTACCACGCGGCGGAATCGCTCTATGTCCTTGCGCAGGAGAACTACACCGCAGCCGGCGATAACGCTGCCGCCGTCAAAGCAAGAAACGGTGCAATACGGTCCTTCCGCATGACCGTCGAGTTCCCCTACACCAAAAGCGCATTCGAACAGGCCGTCATAACGGCGTACCCGAATGTCTCTGCCGAACAGCGGGCCGCATGGATCAACGGCAGCGGGATGGCAAGCCTCCAAAGCGACAACGAGACCTGGTACTATGAAGAGAATGTCGGGAATATCCGGTTCCATAATCCCGGCCTGATGCAAAACGCATCCGCTGCCATGGGCCAGACCCCGCTCTACGACCAGCTCACAAAATATACGTTCGCTCCTGTGAACGCATCTGCCGGGCCCTACGGTGAACCGGTCGCGTGGGTCGGAACGGAGAGCATCTCGGTGCCCCGGGATCAGCTCCCGGCAAACGGCACGCTGAAAGTCTGGCTCCCGCTCCCCATCGAGACCAGCCCGCAGACAAACGTGACTATCCTCTCGGTCGAGCCGGCGCAGTACGTCAGATCAACAACTGGGACCGGCGCCGATCTCGGGCTTGCGTACCTCGAAGTCCCCTTATCGGAACTCAACGGATCGTTCCTGAACGTCACTGCCACATTCCGTTATGTCCAGCACGAACAGCGCTTCGTGATCGACCCGGCAAAGGTACTGCCTTACAACACCACGAGTCCTGAATACCAGAAGTACACGATGTCGGGTACCAACATTGTCATCACCCCGGCGATGAAGGCAAGGGCGAAAGAGATCGTGGGAAACGAGACCAACCCCTACCTCCAGGCACAGAAGATCTACTGGTATATCGTGGACACGCTCCCGTACAGCCATGCCCCCCACTTCCAGCTTGCCACGTCAGGAACCCCCGAGTCGGAGTATGTCCTTGATACCGGCATCGGCGACTGCGGGACGCAGAGCATGTACTTTGCCGCGCTCTGCCGGTCGCTCGGGATCCCCGCACGGGCAGCCGGCGGCTACCAGATCTTCCCGCCGGCAAACGGCGGCACGCATTTCTGGGCGGAGTATTATCTCGAAGGCTACGGCTGGATCCCGGTCGATGTGACTGCTGCTGAAACCGCTGACTGGTCGTACAATGCAACTCCCGATGAGCGGCACCAGTTCAAGGCATATTACTTCGGCAGCCTCGATCCGTACCGGTATGTCATCCAGAAAGATGTCGATATCTCGCTCACCCCGGACCCGGGCGATGCAGTGTTGTTTGAGATGGTTCTCCAGAACCCGGCAGCGGTCTGCGATACCTGCCAGGACGATCCGCAGCTGCTGCTGATCGGGAACTATACGACAACCCTGAAAAGAGCCTAAAAAAAAGAATCTGTATCCCTTTTTTATTTGTTGAGCCTCCCGCAGATGATCGTTGTATCCTTTTCGCCGGCACCGGTGCTCGCCCCGCCTTCCCAGTACAGCCCAGCGGGGTTGCCATCTGAACCGACCATCATACCGAGGATCCCGGAGCCGAGGCCGGTCTTGTCCGCTGCACCGGTCCGCGAGTCGTCGCTGTGGACGGTACCGGTCGAGTCAAAGATCCGGACAAGCACTTCATCTGTCCGCTTGGGGTTCACTAAAGGACTTCCTGCGATGATCCACATGTGGCCGGTATCGAGGGTTGAGGGTTTGAGCCAGAGGCAGATATCGCCCGGTTGTAAATCGATGGGATGCGCCACCCTTGTCCATCCCTGCGTGTCGGGCGTGGTCGTACTGAGCTTACTGAAGTACGCGGAGTACGAATCAATCGAGGGGTTGGCGCCTTTCCCAATCGCGGTGTATGCCGCCATGTCCGCGTCCATCAGCGCGTGGTCGGCAAACCCGAGGCAGTCGAATTTGTAGGTGCCGTTTGCTTCGTCAACCGTATAGGGCGGGTGGACGTATTCCGTGGACTTCATGGTTGAGAACATTTTGTATGCCGCAGTCCAGACAACGTTATCGGACTTCACCGTAGCGAGCTGCTCCGCGATGGTTTGGGCGGCCGTTGTGGCGGTGTGGCCGGCGTTCGTGGTTTCTGCCGGGGCTGCGGTAACCGTCACCGGGGTAGTTGCAGGCTGCGGTGCCGGTGCGGACGTGCACCCGGCAGACGTGGCGAAAAGAACAAGGATCAAAACAAGACAAAAAACAGGAGACCGGCAGACCATAGCATGGTTCTGCCCCGGACCCTCATAAAGGAAGCGAAAAAAAGCAAAAAATTTAGTTTTTGGGCTCGTCTTTCTTTTCCGCCCCGTCTTCTCCTTCCACCTGCATGCTCTTCATGGACGGGAAGAGGATCACTTCTTTAATCGAGTTGTTGCCGGTAAGAAGCATCACGAGCCGGTCGATCCCGATCCCCACGCCCCCGGTCGGCGGCATGCCGTAGCCGAGCGCGTTGATGTAATCGTAATCGATCATCTGGGCTTCGAGATCGCCGAGCAGCCGTTTCCGGTCCTGTGCCTCGAACCGCTCCTTCTGGTCGAGCGGGTCGTTGAGCTCCGAGAAACCGTTTGCCATCTCCATCCCGTAGATGAAGAGCTCGAAGCGTTCGGTAAAGCCCTCTTTTGTCCGGTGGCGTTTTGCGAGCGGCGAGTTCTCGACCGGGTAATCGTAGATGAACGTCGGCTGGATCAGTTTCTCCTCGACCATGTTCTCGAAGAAGTACACGAGGAATTCCCGCTGGCTCCTGGGCTTATCAGATTCCTTGAATTTGTTCTGGACGGCAATTGCACGGAGTTCGTCAACCGAGTGTGCGAAGATCTCGATTCCCGCGTACTCTTTTACCGCATCCTCCATCGTGAGCTTGCGCAGCGGTTTTGCAAACGATATTGTGGTATCCTCGAACTTGAGCTGGTTCGTGCCAGTGACTTCCTTTACGAGCGTTTCAAGGAAATCCTCGGTGAGCCCCATCATGTCGTAGACATCGTGGTAGGCCCAGTAGATCTCCACCATCGTGAACTCGGGGTTGTGGTGGGTGTCGATGTCCTCGTTGCGGAAATTCCGTGCGATCTCAAAGACCCGCTCGAACCCCCCGACGACAAGGCGCTTGAGGTAGAGCTCGGGCGCGATCCGCAGGAAGAGTTTCTGGCCGAGGCAGTTGTGGAACGTAGTGAACGGCCGGGCGTTTGCCCCGCCGTAAATCGGCTGGAGGATCGGCGTCTCAAATTCAAGGAACTCCCGTTCATTCAGGAACCGGCGGATGGACGAGATGATCCGGCTCCGGCTCCGGAATCCCTGCCTGCTCTCTTCGTTTACGATCAGGTCGACATACCGCTGCCGGTAGCGTTTCTCGACATCGGTAAGGCCGTGGAACTTCTCGGGTAGCGAACAGACTGCCTTCGAGAGCAGGGTGAGGGTGTCTACCCAGATCGTGATCTCGCCCAGTTTCGTGCGGAAGACGTGGCCGGTGACCCCGACAAAGTCGCCCCGCTCGATGAACTGGTTGAAAAAGTCGAACGCCTCGTCACCAATGTCGGCCTTGCGGATATAGAGCTGGATCTTGCCGTTCTCATCCCCGAGGTCGGCAAAGATGGTCTTCCCGTGGTTGCGGATGATGTAGAGCCGTCCTGCGGTCGAGACGCTCTCAACGCTTTTCTCGTGGGTGATATCTGCGAATTTCGTCCTGATGTCTGTTATGGTATTCTTCCGCTCGAACGTCGGGGGGTAGAGGTCGACGCCTTTCTCCCGCAGCGCACGTACTTTGTCGAGCCGGGTCTGGTCGAATGCAAGGATT
>JBAZHU010000002.1:0-24545 GCA_041652215.1 Methanoregula sp.
TCTACGGCAACGTTCAAACCTGGCGATATCCTCGTGACACCGGCGCAGTACTGCGAGAACGAGGACACAGATGCCGGAAACACGATATTGCACCGTAACCCTGCCATGGAGCTGTTATTCCCCAATGTGAGGTTTATTAAAAGTTCAGCATCCGATGCCGATGAATTCAGTCAAGGCGGAGTGGTCACGGTAAAAATTATCCATACTCCAAGCGGCCAGATCATCTTTGACAAAGACGTGGTGATAAGCTGATGAAATATGCCTGGCATGATGAAGCTGTATCACCAGTTGTCGGCGTTATGCTCATGCTGGCAATAACGGTCATGATCGCCGCGATAGCCAGTGCCTTTGCCGGGGGTTTTAGCGATACTACGGAAAAATCTCCCCAGAGTTCCCTGAGTGTCACGGCGAATTTTGAGAGTGTTCCTATCAACAGCACCACCGAGTATTACCGTGTCTATTTCGATCATACCGGTGGCGATCCATTCTCGCTTGGTTCGGTACAGGTGGTATTCAGATCCGATGAAACGGAAAATAAGACACAACTGACCCGGCAGAGTACAAACTGTTATAATTTTACACTTATGGGTCCAAATGGTCCTGCATATAATGACACCACGGTGCGTGCCGGAGATCGCTTCTTTATTGACGGGAAGGCCATCAAGGGTCGTGACGATACAACCGGCATCCAGTTCGGGAACGTAATATTCTGGAAAAACAAGGAACTCACCTGGATGGTAATCGACTCCCGTACCAGTAAAACCATCGCGATGGGATCGCTATTCCCGCAATGACTGATATATCAGTAAATCCTATGGCACTTCCCTAAACCCCCCACTGTGACGTATCGCATTTTGAGCACGCAAATGGGCAGATCCTCATACCAAGTACTACCCATCCCCCCATTTTTTCAAAACCTTAAAAAACAAGTAACAATGATATTCTCATGATTGATGTTATGACCCTTGAAAATGATCTCTCCCGCATCGGGATATCACTTCCCAAGAACCTGCTCGACCGGTTTGATGAAATTATCAACGCACGGGGATATTCCTCCCGGTCAGAAGGTATCCGTGACGCCATCCGTACTTACATCACCTACTACAAATGGATGGCAGATGTCAAGGGAGAACGCGAGGGTGTCATTACGATGGTCTACGATCACGACCAGCGCGGACTTCTCACAACTATTACCGATGTCCAGCATGAGTACCACGAAATCATCAAGGCTTCCCTCCATTCACATGTAACTCATAACCGTTGCCTTGAAGTGATCCTTGTACATGGGGATGGCACCCAGCTCAAGGCACTTGCCGAACGGCTGATGTCACAAAAAGGGGTCGAATCGGTGAAACTTTCCACGATCCAGATCGAAGACTAAAAAACCGGGACGTTCCCCTTTTTTTAATTTTTACGGGCACACAGTACGGGCCTCATTTCACGTGCTGTGTTCCCGCAGATACTACCTCATTATCCCGAGAGAAGATATCAGGGGCATAAAATCCCGGGACCGGGTTCTATACCCTCCGCTTTGTGAACCGTGCTGGATCTGCCGCAAACTTTTTTAGATGTAACAATTCGGTCAATCCAGAGCCATTATTTCCGTGTCGCGTGAAGGATTCCCATCACGCCAAGAGGCGAATAAACCGGGGAGCGGTCGATAGAGAACGTGTACCGGTTCCCAATGTAATCCAGCAACGCAGGATTGGGGGGCGGACTGATGGGCGGGATGTGCAGTTCCATCTCGATTCTCCGGATCCCATCGAGATCCCGGGGCTGGATCAGCCATTCCGCTCCTTCGCAGTCGCATTTCAGGAAATCGCAGCCATTGGTCATCTGGACGAGTTTGCCCATACTATAGGTTGGGGACAGGTGACGGCACCCGTCCCAGGTTATCTCTGCCGGCGTACCCGTACCAAGTGCCCCCCGTATGATCCTCACCCCAGCATGATTAAGCCGGATATTCTCTTCCAGTAGATCGGCAGTCACCGGTTCAACCGCTGTCACCTGTGATGAGAGCCGTGCAGCCCTGATGCAGAACGCACCGACATTTGCCCCGATATCAAGCACGCGATCATCCGGTTGTATGTCGCTAAACTGGTACTCGGGAACCTCCGTAATCTGCCGGTACGGTGCATCCATCATCCGGAACAGTATCCGGTCGCGGGAGACAATCTGCAGTGCAGATACTTTTCGTGAGACTTCATATGGAGCGACATTCATAGGGGAAAAACCACGGCTTCCGACGCAGGTGAGGAGACCCTGCTTTTACGGTAGAACTGATCATGCGATAAACCTGATCTTTTCTCACGGAGCCCGGAAAAAAACGATCCTGCGACTGCAGGATTCCACTATTCCAACTGATGGATACCCTCCTCGGCACCCTTGTCAGATATCGGGCTTGGCAGTAAGATCCATTTTTACACATTTAAAACCGGAATCCGAGTAAAAACCGGGAAACCTACCTGAAATAAACAATGTTCGAAGTTGTCGCCCCGCAAAGGTGTGGAACTGTCGTCCCGTCAAGAGTCGACAGGTGTTTGATCTCAAAAAAAGGGCACGAAAGACCCGGCCATCCCTTGAGAATCCCGGATAAAAAAGGGAGGGTCTACTCGCTCCGCAGTGCATCGATTGGATCCATGTTCGAGGCAGCCCACGCGGGATACAATCCCGATACCACGCAGACAACGACACCGATGATCATACCATACGGGATAAAGATCAGGCTTTCCGGGCGGAAGAAGTACGCAGTGCTGCCGATCATGGCACTCACGACCGAGTATCCGATAATAAAACTCATAATCCCACCTACCACCGCACCGATGATACCAAGGATGAGCGCCTCGTACAGGAACATCCGGCGCACCTCGCCCTTTTCGGTTCCGATAGAGAGCAAAATCCCGATTTCCTGCACCCGTTCCTTGACCGACATCATCATCACGTTAAAGATGCTCACCGCAGCGACCACGAGCGAGATCCCCCCGATGGCCATAATAAATGTCGTAATCGTACCAAGGGTGCTTGAGATTGAAGACAGCCGGGAACTGGCGTCGCTGATCCGGACAACCTGTGAATTCCGGTTCACTTTCCTGTCGATATTATCCTCAGTCTGGTTGATCGTATCAACATCATTTACGATGACATTGACCTGATCGTACAGGTCCTTGTTCCCGTAATGAGTGGTATACCAGTCATCGGAGACAATAATCGCATTGTCAGCATTGACATTATCTGATGAGATGCCCCGGGCTTCAAGGATACCAGAGACCCGGACTACCGGCCGGGTTACTGTGGCACAGTTCTGTCCGATCTTGATGCTGCTTCCGGGAACAATATTAAAATTCTGGGCAATAGTCGCCCCGACAAGCGCATCGTTACCCCCTTTCAGGTTCGTCCCGTCTGCAACGGTCAAAAATTTCGGGACATCGTTTGGATCCAGACCATATATTGAGCCACGGCCGTTCGTACTGCCCAGGGTAAACTGCGTACTGGTACGATGGATCGGGATGACTTCGTTCTGGCCCGCAGAAGACTTAATATCATTGAGCTCGCTTTTATCAATCCCGCTTTGCGTTGTCGTTGTTCCCGAAGATGAGCTCACCTTAACCGTATCGGAGGTGAGTATGATTGTGTTCACGTTGGACGAGAGCTGGTCTTTGACCGAGAGCTGCATGTTGGTCCCAAGCATCCCCATAGACGAGATGGCGACCACACCGATCACGATCCCGATGGACGCAAGAAGGGAACGAAGGAAGTTCAGGCGGACGCTCCTGACCGAGAGATCGAAGAAGATATCCTTCATGACGCTACGACCTTCCCGTCTTCAAGTTCTATTGTCCGGTGGGCATACTCCGCGATCTTTGGATCATGCGTTACAATAATGACGGTCTTTCCTTCCTCATGGAGCTTGCAGAGGATATCCATGATCTGGTGACCGGTCTTGCGGTCGAGATTTCCGGTCGGTTCATCGCAGAGGAGGATCTTGGGATCGTTGACCAGTGCCCTCGCGATGGCCACGCGCTGCTGCTGGCCACCAGAAAGCTGGTTGGGCCGGTGGGCACCCTTTTCCGTATCGATACCCACGGCTTCGAGAAGCGCTGTTGCCCTTCCGGTCGTGTCCCGCTTTTTGTACTTGAGAATAAGCGGATACTCCACGTTCTCGTATGCGGAGAGAAGCGGGATCAGGTAAAATTTCTGGAAGATGTACCCGATGATGTCGCGGCGCATATGCGTGCGTTCGAGGCTGGACATCTTCGCCACATTCTCTCCTGCAATAAAGAGCTCGCCCGATGTCGGGACATCAAGAATACCCAGTTGGTTCATCATCGTGGATTTTCCCGAACCCGAAGGGCCCATGATCGCCACAAATTCATTTTCTGCAATATCGAGTGAGACGTGGTCGAGCGCGGTAAAGTCACCACTCTCCAGGTGATAGGTCTTCGTGACGTCACTTAACCGTATAAGCGGCAGGTCATCCATGACTCTGCACCTACTGCTTTTTGAATTTTGCAAGTATCCATTTTCTTTTCAGGTACAGGACAATAGCGGCAATGACAACAATTCCTCCGGTGATAACCGGGTAGAACGCGCTTAAGCCTCCGGTCCTGCCACCACCGATCCCGAATATACCTCCGCCCCCACGGGAAGCCCCGCTGTAACCTGCGGCGGCTGCACCGCTGGGAGACCCCGTGGATCCAGTCCCCGAACTACCTGTACGGGTACTTCCTGTACCTGATGTATATGCAAGAGAGCGGAGATCGAATGCCTGGTGCGTGCTGAGGCTGTTACCATTTGCATCCTTCCACGCAATTGTGATGGGCACGGCAGCCAGATCATTGCCCGTGAACGTGAGGGTGAAACTGGAAAAATCATTGGTGGTCAGGGAACCTACCGCGTACTGTGCATAGGGATCGACGGGCTGCACCGGAGCACCGGTTGATAACGTCATCCCAATTGCATCGGTAATACCGGTATTCGTCACGTCACCCGTCAGTTGGTAATACGCGCCGGGGGTTGTGAGGGCCAGATTATTGATGACCGGGTTTGCCGCGGTTTTGCTTGCACCGAGAGTCAGCGGCAGAGAGATATAATCTGAATGCGGGTTCATTGCGCCGTTGCTGTACTGGATGCTGAAGTTAGCGGTGGCTTTCTGATAGGGAGTGATTGCAAAAGGAACCGTCACCGAACTATGGGCGGGAACCGATTCGAGAAATACTTTGTCAGGAGTGATGCCAAAACCGGAACCCATGGGGGTTACAACAACGTCCGTTATGGTGCCATCCCGGGGGTTGTTAATCGTCAGGTTAACGTTATCCGTACTATTGAGGGCAAAATTATCCGGGATCAGGGAAAACGATGTTTCTATAGGTTTTGAATCAATCTTGACCATGATGGGATACCGGAGGCTTCCGGCATCCCGTGATGCCAGGGTAAAGAGCGGGAAGTACGTTCCCTCGGGGGGTTTTGCAACTACCTGAAAGGTATACGTCATTGTATTCCCGGGACCAAGATAGGTCATGCCCTGATACGGGTTGTGCTCTTCGTCTTCGATATAGATATTGTTGTTTAGAATGTCTGCATTTTCAAACGCAACAGACTGTGACCCGGAGTTTGTTACCTGAACCGTGATAGTTCCCTGTTCATAGGGATAAAACTCCTGCGGATCGACCGTTGCAGAGCTCACATAGACCTGGGACAGAGCCTGTTCGGAAGATAGCGTTGTCGATGCGCTGGCAGTGCTGGAACCGGAAGAACTGCTGGCACTACTTGTCGTACTGGCTGATGCGGTAGCTGCACTCGCAGCGGCGACCATCAGAAAGAGCACCAGAATTCCTAAGACTGATTTAGAGATCTTCATGTATACTCCATTTTTTTTAATTTAGACATACCTTCGACCGGGGAACGACTCGAATGAAATTGGCCTTTTTGGAATATAAACAGGGTTCGGTGTAACTTATACTTTACTTATTGTCGTTTTATTAATACTTAAAATCATAAATAGTTATCTTAAAAATACCATTTGTCCCCTCCCCGTATCCAGATAAAAACAAGCATCTGCTGTCAGGCATATGACATTCAGTTCGAGAGGCACGCAGAAAATAACAGATCACGCCAGATGAACGAAGTTGCCAAATGATACTGTCAGGACACAGAACGTTGCAAGTGCAGTGTAATATCTTACCGGGGTTTTCATGATGAGTACCTGTGAATGAGGCATGCAGGGAATTTAAGCACCGCATGGGGCGGATGTAAAGTTAAATTGATATTTTGTAATTTATACTTTGACATTTGTCAATTCTTAACACTCATCTTCCCCCGGGGATCGGGAACAGTATGAAGGTAAGATCTGCATCAACCCAATACCTGCGCAGAATACCCCAAAGTGTGTACCCTTTGCACACGAAAACGCGAACTGGTTGCCGGGACTCAACGGTCATGATTCACCCTATCCCGGAGTCCCGAAGGCTATTGTAAAAACATCATGATACAGGCAGATTAAAAACATTTAAAACGAGCGATAAACCTGCCCCGGCATTTAGTCTATATCAACGGTCCGCATTTCATCTTCATAGGAGAACACCTCTTCGATGTTCACCTTGAAGTGGCGTGAAATCCGAAACGCCAGATCCAGTGAGGGAACGTATTTCCCCTTCTCAATGGCAAGGATAGTCTGCCGGGTCACACCAATTGCCTTTGCAAGATCTTCCTGCGTGAGATCGTGCATCGCCCGGTATACCTTAATCTTATTCTTCATCGGTCTCCCAGTCCCCGTACTTTCTTGCATAGTAGAACCTGAACCCGACATACAGGAAGATCATCAGGCAGAGAAGCCCCAGTTGTACATATCCAATCATTCTCAGCGACATTATCTCCATGGATACGGGCATAGACTGGCGGTCGAACCAGTGTTCACGGGAAAAATGGGGCAGATAGAGCAGGTTCATGACTGCCATGATCGAAAAAGCACAGAAACACACCCAGAACACCTGGAATGTCCTCAGGGCTGCCTTCTCGGTAATCCGTGCACTTCGTTCATCCTCGATAAAATCATCTACCCTGCGATAGGCTGCATAAATAATCACAGCGCCTATCACAAACGCAATCATGGAGAGAAACGGAGTGAAGGTTTCAACCGAGTACCAGAAGATCGCTAGAAGGGCAAGCGCGACAAACCCGAGAATCAGATAAAAAATATTTTTTTTCATGGCGTCCCTTTGTAAAGGATTTTAAACATACCGTGATATAAACATGAGCCTTTCCCCTTATTGTGCCCGGTGCGGGATTATTCCCGACATTTTGGGGAGATTACAAGGATTTATATCGGCTGATTTACCATGAATTTTATGAATGAAAAAACCACCACACCCGGTCTTTTGCGACTGGCAGCTGCGGTATTTCTGGGCCTGATTGTAGGGTTTATCCTGTTCTTCGTTGCGACTCTGTTTATCGGGACGCTTAACCAATTGATGGGCATGCAGATCCCGGTAGGGATGGATATTGCAGAAAATGTTATCAGTGCTATCCTGCTGGTTGTCTTTGTCGTGGGAAGTATCGCATTGTTCTGCTGGAAGGTCTGGACAACCCCTGCCACGGAAGAAGAAGAAGAATCCCCAGTCCCTGAAGACTAATACAAAAAAGCGCCGCATCCCGGTTCCGGTACGAACAGGAACCGGATAGTATCTTTTGTGTATATGTGCCCAGATATAGTCTAAACGTGCTCCTTTTTAGGGACGGGGATCTCCAGGTTCACGGATTTTCTGTCCGGATCCTGCGATGAGCAGAGCGACGTATAGTATTGACAGGGATGTGCCCGCCAGTGATCTCCGGGCACACCGGATCAGGTTTACGGCATCACCCGGATAACTACGAGGGTGATGTCATCGGACTGGGGCGCAGGACAGGTGAATTCCCGGATTGCCGCAATGATCCGATCGCGGATCATCATGGCGGGAAGAGTTCGGCATTCCTGTGCGACACGGACTAACCGGTCTTCGCCGAACGCGGCATTCCCGGCATTGAAGGCTTCCGTCACCCCATCGGTGTACAGTATAAACAGATCGCCGGGTTTCAGCTGCACGTATTCCGGGGTTCCGTCCATATCCGGGAGAACACCCATTGCCACCCCATGTTCCTGCAAAAATACCGCTTCACCGCTGTCACCTCTCACAAAAAGGGGCGGGTTGTGCCCGGCATTTGTGCAGGCAAGCGTCATCTTTTCGGGGTCAAGAACCGCAGAAAACACCGTGACAAACATGCTGGACAGCGCACTCCGGGCGATCAGGCTGTTTGCCGTACAAAGTGCACGGGAGGTATCCATCGCACCCTCAAGACCCGCCCGGATCAGCGTCCGCGACATTGCCATGAAGAGCGCTGCACTCACTCCTTTACCGGATACATCGGCGATCACAAAGGCCCACCTGCCGTCACTGACCGGGACAATATCGTAAAAGTCCCCGCCGACCTCCATCGCCGGGATCATCACTGCGGAGACATCACACCCGGGAATTTCCGGCATTTTCTCGGGCAGGAAACTGGTCTGGATACTCCGTGCGATCTCCATTTCCTTTGCGTAACGTTCCTTTTCTGCGGTTGTCTTTTTGAGATTCGCAATATTCTCTTTGAGCGCATCTGCCATCGCATTAAAGGAACGGGCCAGATCCTCAAACTCATCGCCGGACCGGATCGTTACCCGAAAATCCAGGTTCCCGTCACCGAATGCCATCGCACCCTCTTTGAGTGTCGCAACCGGCCGGGCGATCACATGGCTGAGAAGGACAGAGACCATAAGCACGAACAGCAGGATCGCAAAGAAAAGGAGTCCAAATACCGTACGTAAGCGATCGGTCTGGGCGGTGATGTGCATGCCGGTATCCTGTGTTGCGCCTTCAATTTTTCCGGTAAATTTTTCAACCGGCCTCGTAATCTCGCTGACCGAAAGCGAGATAGCAAGGCTCCAGTTCATCGAACTGACCGGTGCGTAGGCAACATAGGTTTCGGTCCCGTTAAACCAGACCTTTCCTATGCCGGTCTCACCAGCAGTCATGTTTGCCACGACCGCACTGAGACCCGGGTCGTTACCGGAAAATGCATTCTCGCGGCTAACCTGCTCGTTCCCTCGCACGTTCCCGGCAGACAGATGGGGACTACTGATAATATCCCCGTTCTGGTTGAGGAGAACTGCATATCCCTTTCCGCCGAACGTCTGGCCGATAAAATCCTCATTGATGGTCTTTGTCGTCACGTCAGACCCAATCACCCAGTGTCCGTATTTCTGGCTGGTTACTGCCTGTGAGCAGGTCATGACCAGATCGTGGGTGCCTGCATCAACATACGGTGCATCAGACCAGATCTGGTCACCTTGCGTGACTGCCTGTACGTACCATGAACGGGTCCGGGGATCATAATTTTCGGGGAGATTCCCCTCACCGGGGTACATCAGTAGCATGCCGGAATCGGTAGCAATATAGAGACTTTTCATATCATTATCGGCAGTAAAAATTGCCTTGAGACTGTCAGAAAGGCCCGAGAGTGTCCGTGCTTCCTCCGAACCGGGGGTTGCTGTTGCTCCGGGCATAAAGATGAGAACAGCCCCGGAACCGGGATCGGACGGGGGGTCAGAAACAGGACAGACCGATGTGAGCGCAGTCACCGGGGCGTTATGCTGGAACTCGGCAGTCTGGGCCGCGAGAATATTCATCTCGGCTTCGGTATCCACAAAAATGACATCCGTTGTATAGGCCTGATCGGATACGACGCTTACCAGGTAATCTTCGCCAAGCGACAAGAGGGCAGAGGAACTGTCATTTACCACGCCCTCCCCCAGCGCCTGGCTGCTTCCCTGAGCATACATCCCCACATCGGTGATCGCGGAAAACGCAAAGTAACCGGTTATGGCAAGAGCCACAAGAGAGAGCGCGAGAAAGAGGATAAGGATTTTTGCCCTGATGGAAAGCGCTATCCTGGGACGGGCGGGGATGTTCATGGGAATACCTCGGGCATTAAGCCGGTATGTTCTCATAAGTGTCGTGATCGGTAAAAAGTGCATCTCTTTTTTACGACCCTTTTACCACTGCCCCGGAACCCCTTTCCGACATTTCCGGGCAAGCACCAGAATACAGGAAATGCCCCACAAAACTTGTCGCAGGCAGGTACACAAAAAACAGAGGGGGGTATGTACCTTCATACGTTCACATTCAGCATCACGCGGATCAAAAGCCCGATTACAAACGATATGGCTGCGATCCCAAGACTGATGGCCGCCATCTCGGCAAACCGTCTCCAGAATGGCAGATCCTTTGCAACGGAGATATAGAACGTGAAGAAAAAGATAACCAGAACCGCGCCCATAAGGGTGAAAACCAGCGCAAGATACGGGCTTTTTAAGACGAGGAATGGCAGGATAAGCAGGGAAACGGTGACAATATACGTGATCCCGGTGTACAGGGCAGCCTTTTTTGGATTTGTTCCAGCGGTGGCATCGGATCTCTGCGACAGGTACTCGGATGCGGCCATCGAAAGCGATGCCGCGACGCCGGTAATAAGGCCGGCCACGGCAATGATCTGCGAGTTCTGGATGGCAAATGTCAGGCCGGCAAGGGTGCCGGTGAACTCCACAAGTGCATCGTTAAGGCCGAGAACGACAGAGCCGACATACCGTAGCCCTTCTTCATCGATAAGCGCGATAAGTTCCCGTTCATGTGCGGCTTCATCATCAAGCATGGCTGCCATTTCCGGAATAGACGCAAGGAGATGCTCATCGCGGGTCTGGGCACCCTGCTCAACGCCTTCCATCAGTTTGACGGCAAAGGTCATCCCGAGAATACGGGCAATGAGGTAATAGAACCAGACACGGAGCATGCCGGGTGCGATGTCCCGGCAGGTATACTGTTTCCAGACCGTATAGTGCTGAAGTTCTTCCCCGGCAATCCGGGTCAGGACATCGCGATTATGAGGCTCGGGAGTAACCTGTGCAATGCTCGTGTAAATATGGTGTTCGGTGATCTCGTTTCTCTGGAGCGCAGAAATTTTTTTGAGGGTGTCTTCTGTCAGCTGCATCACGTGCCTCACTGCGGGTTTACAAAAGGTATATCGGAAATCGCGAATAGCCGGCCATTACCGGCTGGATGCGGTACCGCCCGATCTCCGTGCCACAAACACTACCCTGAATTGTATGCAATACCCGGACTATAAGCGGATCGGCCGGATCCTCCCGGTTTCATTGACCGCAAACGGGGATACAGAGGAGAAATAAGGGTGCCGCATTGATGAAGGTCATCTGTTATGGTTCACGATCCAGTTTCTTTTTAATATCCCGGATATTGTTGAGCATCTCCTCGGAATAGGGAGTGTACCGGTAGCTGAGGTTGTTCTCGATCTGCCAGAACCCAACCTTTTCATCGTAGTGCCCGATGAGATAGCAGATGATGATGTAACAGGGAACCGAGAGAGCGATGACCATGGGCAGGGTCAGGCCAAGGTGGATGTAAAAGAAGTCCTCGAATAACTTTGCGTTTGCCGTGATAATACCAAAGTTTAAGAGAATCTGGGTCCAGGACGTTCCCCGGGTGTACCGCTGCTTGAATAATGCGAAACGGTAAAGCAGGCCCTTGTGTTCTGTCATAAAGGGGTACTTTTCGATTGTAAACGAGAAATGTTTTCTCAAAAACCGGTTAAGGGATCGGGACGTTGCCAGTTTTGAGGGGTCTCCCGGGTATTTCAGTAAACACCGTGCACTGCAGGGTCAGGCACATTTACAGGAATTCCGGCAACGGGTAATGTCGTTAACAGTCCCGGTGATGCGTACCGGATTGCCCCCGGCATCCCATTCGATGACTTTGCCCCGGATCAGGATCCATTTCCAGGTTTTATCCCGGCAGAGTACGCGGACCTCCGATTCGAAAAGCGGGGTTTTGTTTTTAATGTGTTCCCTGAATGCCGAGGTGACAAGAGAATGATCATCCTTATGAATAAGACTCGTAGCGAATTCAAGTGTTAACAACGTGGAATCTGTATCGTATCCGAGTGTACGGGAGAACCATGCCTTCATTTCCTCAAGCCTCTTGTCGGGCAGGTTGATATCCCATATCCCGGTATCACCCGCTTTTACGGTAAGTGCCAGCCGCTCTTCGCTTTCATGGAGTGCCCGCGTGATATTATTCTTCTCGGTCATATCGATAATAACCCCCCGCAGACCTACGCACTTCCGGCTTTCAGAGTCCACGATCATTGAGGCATAGATAAGACCGGGATAGGTACTCCGATCTTTTCTCTGGAGCAGGTACTCCTGGCCGACACTTCTTACTCCCTGAATAACCCCACGAATATCCTGTGCTGCCCGTTCCCTGTCATGAGGAGCGATATAATCAAAGATGCAGATTTTCCTCTCAAAATCTTCCCGGGCGATGCCAAACCATTCAAAAGCGACAGAGTTAGTAAACGTCAGAATCCCTGAAAGATTCATTTCATAGACCGCTACCGGCATCATATCAGCGAATTCCTGATTCATTTCGCGGGATCGCGCCAGGTCATGACGCATTTTCTGGATTTCTGACAGGTCCCGGATCGATTCAATAGCCCCGGTCAAATGTCCATCTGGATCGTAGAGAGGCCCGGCAGTGAGCCAGAGGCGGACCTCTTCACCCCCGTTAAAACAGCGGGCTATGGTTTCCGCATGAAGATTTTTTCCGCGGCGTTCAAGGTAATGATAATCAGGAAACGGGTGAAACTGATCCTCCTGGACAAAATCGATGAGGAGTGGCCGTCGAACTCCATAAAACGGAAGTGCATACTGATAATTTCCTTTACCAATCATATCGGCCTTTGAGATGCCGGTCATCTTCTCTATGGCATTATTCCAGGCAACAACAGTTCCTTTGGTATCGATAACAAACGTCGCGTCCGGGAGAAAATTGATGATATCGGTCTGGATCTGCTGGGACTCCTTTAATGCAGTCTCAGTCCTGCGGCGTTCTATGGCATTGAGGAGTTGGTGTTTGAGTTCTGCGAGCATCCCCTTCATATCCGACCCTTTCTGGATGTAAAAATCGGCCCCGTTATTGAGCGCTTCTATCGCGATTTCCTCGCGGCCTTTGCCGGTAAAGAGGATAAACGGCAGGCTGCCGTAGCGTAAACGGATACATTTTAAAAATTCAATGCCGTCCATTCCCGGCATCTGGTAATCGGATAATATGGCATCGTACCTGACTGTGGATATCCGCTCGAGCGCCTCTTTTGCCGATGGGAGTGTGTCAACTGAGAACATCCCGGTTTTTTCCAGGAGTAATTTATTGACGACGAGTAAAGTCTGGTCGTCATCGACATAAAGAATCGAATACATCCATTTTCCCTACCCTAATCACACGGGAGCCTCTTCCGGTACATCCTGAGATTACCTTTCCAATGAACGGCTAATGTGTCAGTCAAAAACATATATGTGTTACGATTTTTTCCCATAGGTTTCCTTAAAAAAGTCCAGAATTTTGTCAGATCGTTAAACACAGAACTATTTGCACATACTTTAAAAAAGATACATATATATATTACAATATAGCAATAAAATTTAATTTCATTTTGGTAACAGAAATATTTACAAGATTTTTATCCTGTATGGGGGAATTAAAAAACGATTACCCGGCCATTCCCGTCTTTTCCAGCACCGCGAGCAGGTTCGCGCACGGTGCCTGTGTGACACCCGGGACCCCGGGATGCGGGGTGAATACCTCTTCCCGTACGTGCCGGCGCATCTGCTTTTTTGAGAGCCGGACTTGTTCTACCGGCTCTTTCTCACGGAAATTCAGGGTGACTAACCGGGAGGACGCAAGAGCGATATTGAACGCGGCGTTCACATCAGCATGCGCGATAAAACCACAGTGCGGGCACTCGAACCGCTTCCTGCTCCGCCGCCCGATATTCCCGCACCGACTGCATCTCTTTGAGGTATAGGCCGGGTTCACGTAGATGACTGGGATGCCCCGCCTTATAGCCAGTTTTTCCACCAGCCGCTGGAGCGAGAGGAACGAACCGTTCCCAAACGAGAACTCAATAAAACCCGCAGCATCGTGGGAGTGCGAGTAGCGGCTGGAAAAGAGTCTTTCAAACTTGATGCCCGTGCCGAGCGATTCCGCGAAGGATACGATCTGCCGGCAGATTTTATGTAAGGCTGCCTTGAACGCCCTGCGCTTGCGGCTCTTGTCTTTTTTTAGTTTCCAGAGTTTTCCTTCCCTGTAGAGTTTCGTGCAGTTTTTTGTAGAGTTGCTGCGGACATAGTGTGTATTTTTCCCCAGTTTCAGGACTTTCCCGCTGTCCGGGTCGGCGGCTACTGCCGCGTGGCCGGTTGTGTTGAGGTCAACACCGATCCAGCGGGCAGATAAATGTGCGGATGGATGAACTTTTATCACCTTTTCCTACCCAAGTTCGCCTGCGGTACAAACTGCCTTTACACGGTGACGATTTCTTCGGTGTTTTTCCCTCCTCTTTATGTTCGTGATTAAGCAGCCCCGTCCTTTAAATCTTGCGGTAGAAAGACCTGGATTTGAAAAAAAACGATGATTAATCATGCGGGATTATGTACGCGGGGATTCCTGGGACCGGCTCCTGCTCGTTCATCATTACAGTAAGACCACCATAAACCGGAATTATTCCCGGAATTTTCAGATCGGGCCCGGTTCTTTAAAAAAAATGTCCGGCTCCTGTGCCGGACTTCTTCGGGAATCTTAACGGACCTTGGCAGGCTTTTTTTTAAAGTCCGGTAACTTCGTCAAACTTTTTATGAAAGGTCACTAACCTTACCGGATTTTTTTAGAACCGTTCACCTGACGGGCCGGGCTTCTTTACAAAAGTCCGATGACCTTACCCAATATTTTCCGGAACATCCGACAGCACACCCAGGAGATTCAAATGATAAAATGCACTTTCGGACACTGATATTTTCACAAAAAGCCCGGTAACTTCACCGGACTTTTTTTAAGTCCGGCAACCGGGTCGTTCTTTTTCCCGGAAGCCTCAAGCCCGGGAACCGGGCTGCATGCCTGTGGCTTTGGCAGATTCAGAAGATGGATGCTGATGCCACCATATCCCCACGAGTGAGGAACTTAGCCGCCCCCGAAGTGACACCCTCGCGGAGGATCGATGAAGAAGAAAATTAAAAATCCCCTCGCCACGCTGTACATCGGAGGGGCCCTGATGCGGGGAGCACGCCACTGGTTTCGGAACGGACCTTTAGCCTTTTGTAAAAAAAGCCCTGGACTCCCTCTCACACCATCAGCAGATATGCCGCAAGCGAGAACAAAAATGCCAGAAGCAGCATCGCAAGCGAGAGCGGGGCCACAAAGATCAGCATCGCGTTCACGGTGCTCGCCAGCTGGGAGATCCGGTTTGAGCCAAAGACCACAATATGCTCGCACTGCGCCGTGGTTGCCGCACACTCGGCCGGTTCAAGATCGTCGATAGCGGCCTGAACGGTGCGCATGACCTCGGGAAGGAACGTATCGACCGGTGTTGCCATGCCGACCGGGTTTTTCCCGGTGATTGTGTTAACCACGTGGGAATCCGTGGTCATCACCTCTGCCGCATCGACAAGACCGAGGATCTTTTCAAGCAGGATGTCACGGACACCGGTCGCCATGTTGTTGCCATCGAACAGAACGTACGCGGTTTTCTGGCCGGCCGTCTCCACGACCATGACCTGCACGCCAAGATCGCCAAACCCCTCCTCCCGGGTATAGGGAAGGCGCTGGCGGGCATAACCGATGGAGAACGGTTTGAGTGCTGCTGTGCGGCATGCCTCCATCGCCTCCATCGCACCATGCTGGTATTCAAGGGCGGTCTGGGTTGCCTGAAGAACAGGTGATGAGAGATCGGTCATGCAGTTGTGGCCGTCGACAAACGCAACGTGGGGAAACCAGCGGTGCCCCTCCGCCATGATACTCATGCCAATCGAGAAATCAAGGTCTTCGGTCTTCTGGGGAGAACGTGTCGTAACAATCAGCATGGCCTCGCCAAAGCGCTGGTACAGCACCCGGACAGAACCGCACGAGAGCCGTCCGGAAAGGGTCGCACCCGGGGCATACGTGCGATCCTTTTTTGTGCGCTCGATCGCATCGATTACTTTCTCGATCTCGCTCTCGGAAACCAGGTTGAAATCGTGCGTGGCGCACCCGTGGGCGACAAGCGTCTCTTCTTCCATCCGGTCATGGATGACCCGGGGCAGGTTGCCGCCACCAATCTCGCCCATCGGACCCGGGTGGAGGTTGGGGACGGTAAAGAGCACGGGTTTTTTTGAAACCCGCCGGAAAAAGAGGCAGACCTGCGGGACAAAGATCTCCTCACCGATCTCACGGAAGAAATTCTCCATGCCCCGTGACGATCCGTCGGTCATGTGAGCGATGAACGCGTTGACAAAGGCGAGCCCCCGTATATGAAAGGCACGGTACAGCGGCCGTTCGATCAGCCAGATGAGGATCGCAAAGCCAAGGCCAAAGACAATGTGGAGGACAATCGCAAAGACCGCCCATCCCGGCGAGAACAGGAAAAACCCTACGAGGACGCCCACACCACTCTGGGTAACGGCCGGCAGGATCATCCGGGGCACGCGGTAATCAGAGATCGCCACCAGCACGAAGAGGCGCAGGCCAAAGACAAACCCGAGGGAGATCCCGTAAAAGAGCGGAAGGAGTTTGATCCCCCCGGCAAGCGAGACAAAAGTGATAATAACCGCAAAGACCGTGCAGGAGAGCGCAAGGAGTGCCGACCGGTTCCAGGTCA
Organism: Methanoregula sp.; assembly: GCA_041652215.1. Taxonomy (GTDB): domain Archaea; phylum Halobacteriota; class Methanomicrobia; order Methanomicrobiales; family Methanospirillaceae; genus Methanoregula. The sequence continues at coordinate 16,762 of JBAZHU010000002.1, forward strand.
TTGTCTTGCCGGAGTACTCGATGATCGGTTTTGTCAGGAGAAATGCGGCTATCGCCGGGAGGGTAAAGGCAAGCGTGCCCGAGAACGGAAGGTAGACCCAGGCGCGGGCACTCGCGCCATCGATGACGAGACCAAGGATAACGAGAATCAGGAGCGATACCGGCCACGATGGTGCCGTAAACAGATACTTGGTGAGTTGCCCGAGTTTTACATCGCTTCCGGTCGCCATCAGGCAAAGCCCCCGAGAATCAATTCCGACCGGTCGGTTCCCGACCGGATCTCCGAAGTCTCATAGGTCAGGGCACGCGAGTAGAACGGGGCGTTTAACGTGAGACTCTCATACTCCCCGCCCTCCCCGACAAGGTTGATCCGGTATTTTGCAGCGACAGATTTAAGCCGGCCGATCAGATTCTCATCGATATGAGCGCCAAGGAAACCCGCATCCAGCCCTTCTGCGGCCGTTACCACGATAATCGCATCCAGGCGCCCTGCCACCTCGCGGAGCAGCGCTTCGGTATCCTGGTGCCAGAGTGGGGTAAAAAGACCAATGCCCAGCCGGTCGGTGATCGCTTTTACCCGCTCTGCCTGGTAGGCCGACGCCACCGCTCCGGCCGTAACACCTTCGATATCAAGCCCGGCAAGCCCGGCCTCGAGATCCGCGAGTTCCTCCTCTTTTCTTCCGGGAGTCGCGATCTCCACGTATTCCATGCCGGCAAGCCGGGCGATAACCGGGACTGCGTCAAGGTTTGCCGAGTGGAACATATAAGACTCGGTGTTTTTCGGCCTGACCGTTACCAGGTACCGGACATCCTTCCCGGAATCGATCGCTTTCTGGCAGGCAAGCATCGAATCCTTGCCCCCGGAAGTAAGTGACGCCCAGCTCATCGGGTTACACCTTCGCCGGCAGTGATTCGATAATACCAAAATTCACATGGTACCGTTCGAGCATCTGCGCCCATGTGGGCAGATGTGTCTGGCAGCCCACGTGCTCCACGACATAAGACGCAGTAACCGTCCCTATCCGGCAGCAGGTGAGGGGTGTGTAGCCCCGGACGTACGCGGAAAGAAAACCTGACCGGTAAGCGTCTCCCGCGCCGGTCGGGTCAGCGAGCGTTACCGGCACCGCCGGAATGAAATGCTCCGTCCCCCCCAGGTACAGCGTGCTCCCGTCGCCGCTCATGGTAAAGATCGCCATAGTGACTTCTTTGATGAGTGTCTCTTTTGTCACCCCGAGCGTCGTGCACATCTGCTGCACTTCGTGCTGGTTGGCAAACAGGATATCAGCATTGGAAAGAATGGATTCGAGTTGTTCTTTTGTGTACCAGAACACATCCTGTCCCGGGTCAAAGGAGACAAACTCGCTTTTTTCCGCCACCCGGCAGTTAAACTCGGGATCGGCTGTCGCCATGTGAACCAAAGGCAGCGCCGGGGCCTCCGCCGTCGCAAACGCTTTTGAAGCGCCCCATTCAAAGAAGGTCATCTGGCTACCAGCGTCGTCCGTAAACATGAATGCAGTCGGAGTGTGGGTTCCCGGCACTTCAAAGAACTGCCGGTGGATACCCAGTTTGTCCATCCAGCGCTCGTAGTCGCTGCCGGCAAAGTCGTCACCGACACAGGAATGGAGCGTGACTGCTTCGCCGAGCACTGCGATCCCCGCTGCAATGTTTGCCGCACCCCCGCCAAAAAAGACCTGCCGCCCGGTGATATGGGTCGAGTGGTTTTCTTGAGGAAGGTGATGCACGCGGGAGATATGATCGACTGCTGTGTGCCCGACAATATGGATCATATTTCCTGCACGTCCAGTTGTTTTAAGGGGATCTCTTTGAGGGCTTTACCTATCACCGACTTTGCAATCCGTGCGGCATGCTCCTTTGATTCAGCCCTGAATACTTTCATCTCGAGTACGAGACCGACGAGTGCGGTATCAGCAACGACAATCGCGCTTGAGAGCGGCTGGTCGCAGAACGGGCAGGCAAGCATGCCCGCCTCGACTTCCACGAACTTTGCCGAAGGGTTGAGTCGTTTCCCCGCTTCGCTGATTGCGATCCCGATGGCATCGTCAAGCGACTTTGCCTCCTTAATATACCATGCAGATTCCAGTGTTACCAGATAGTCAGGCATTTTTTTATCTCCCTGTTTGTTTCCCGCCCGTTTTACCACTCGTCGCGGTGAACGTGTTCCCCGATATCCATGCGCTCCGCAAGCCGTCCCGGCGGGTGACCGTGCCCTGCCGCGAGGATCGCAAGCGGCCGTATGTGTGGGGGCAGCCCGAGAATTTCCCGCACCCCGTCCTCATCAAACGCCCCGATCCAGCAGGAATGGAGGCCCCGGGTGTGCGCGGCAAGCATCATGTATGTGCAGGCGATAGTTGCATCCTCCACCGCATAGAGAATGCCCCGTTCCCCGTACTGCGACATTGAGCGCACATAGTTGGCGCAGACCACAAAGAGGGCGGGTGCTTCCTCAACGTGTTTCTGGTCGAACGCCGCTTCCGCAAGCGCGAGCCGGGTATCCCCATCGGTCACAACCACGACATCCCATGCTTCGAGGTTACCTGCACTCGGTGCGGTGCTCGCACAAGAAAGGATGTACCCCATCTCGTCATCGGTAAGCGGTGTATCCACATACTCCCGCACCGACGAACGGCCAGAGAGAAATCCCAGAAAATCAGAGGAGTCCATGATCAGAGAGTACCTGCCATGCTGCCTGTGCCGGGGTTGTGGATGCGCTGATGGCCACCGCGAGTTTCTCTGCGGCTTGTTCGGGCTGGTCGCTTTCTAAAAGCGAGATCGCCTCGTTTATGGAATTTGTTGCACGCTCGAAATCCTTCTCACCCGTGCTCTTTGCGGCAAACAGCACTTCGCTCCGGACCTGCTCCATAAGGAGAAGAAGCATTTTCTTTCCGCCGCTCTTCTGGGTATCGGCAAAGCCGGTCAGCGCCAGGCAGAGCTGGGAGACGACAATCAGTTCGGATTTTGCCCGTTCACCGAACTGGTAACTTTTCACTGCGGTTGGAAGATCCATACTCACCATAGTCGCTGGAGATAAATGATAATTATGATTGGAGCGGCTGAAACGAAAAAACGCGCAGCACATGCTCCGGAAAACAAAGTCAAAAAAATGTGTGCGGGACAGGAAAAGTGCCCCGGTCATTTATTCACCGATCACGGGCCAGTCAGCAGGATATGCCGTCAGGATTACCGTGCAGCTTTTGCCTTTGCACCGAGTGCGGAGACTTTCGCGCGGCGCATGCGCCTGCGGATGAGCGGGCTTGCCGTAGATTCATTCAGGCCCGAACCGCCGGACCGGTCGCCACCGCGTCTTCCGCCACGGCCGCCCCGGGCTCCGCCGCGCCGTGCGCCGCCACGACCGCCACGCTGCTCTTCAGCTGCGGCCTGGTCAACTTTCCTTAAGTTGATGCTGGATTTGAATCTCTGGTTGGGTCCCGGGCTCTTGCGTTCGCCTTCTTTTTTCGGGACGAGCCGGATCTGGCCCTTGACGCCTTTTACCTGAGACCAGAGGGTTGTACCTGTTTTGCCCATGTGTAAAAACTCCTTATTTAATTCTGCCGTGCGACTGATAAAGGTTGGGGAGGATATATTTTCCCCAGCCACAAAAAAACGCCTTCACTTACGGGGTTTCCTTGCGTCCACGCAGATATTATACGCAAGTTGGGGAAGCCGGCGCTCGACAAAGGGCTCTACCTTCTGTGCGAGATGAAAGAGCGGATCTATCATGTCGATATGCGCAAACGAGCACCAGCTTACCCGGATATCACAAAAACCGGCCTCGCTGAAGAGATCGTACATCTCATTCTCATCATAGTAGTGCTCGCCAAAGTCCTTCATCACGACATGCCGGACACGACATTTCTCGCTGATCTGGTAGATGGCCGGGATGCCGGAGGTAAGCAGTTTTTTCCCGAGCGTACAGATCGAGATCGCTCCGCCGGGACGCAACACCCGGTATGCCTCATCGAGCATAGTTTCAGGATCCCGCAGGTAACTAAAGACAAGGATACTTGAGATCGCGTCAAAGGAGTTATTATGGAACGGGATTGCTTCTCCGGTTCCAACGGTAAAATCGCAACACGCACAGCGGGTCCGTGCATGCTCGATCATGTTCCTGCTCAGATCGATACCTACGGCAGTTCCGCCGTTATGAAGATATTTCTCGACAAAGAGGCCGGTTCCGCAGCCGATATCGAGAAGTGCGCCACCACCGGGCAGGGCTTTCATCACGTGACGGCTGAGGTGCGTATGGTAGCACCGCCCGCGCGGGTAATCGTAGTGCGTATCGTAGATATCGGCAATCGCATCGTAATGCTGCTGGATCTTCTCCTGTTTTGCCGAACTCATGAGAATATCTCCTTTATTCCGGTTGCAAAGGCGTCGATCTGGATATACTCGCTGTTTGCATGCCCGATCCGGGCATCTGCGTCCGCAAGGGCAAGTGCGAGCAGCGGGTGGTTATATTCCCGTTGGGCAATAGTCCGGATTTCAGAGAGGACTTCCCGGCCCGAGAGCCCATAATCGATCATCAGCGACTCAAGCTGGCGGATACCCCCCCGAAGGTCGCCGGATTTTATCAGGTTGAGTGCCGAGGCCGCGACAGTGCCGGTCTCTGACTGGGACAGCTCGGCAAGGTTGCTGCACGAACCTGACTGGAACGCAACCTGGAGCATCAGGATTGCCCTGCGCATATCTCCTTGTGCAGCGACGGCTATCAGTTCGAGGTCATCGTTGGTGCAGGCAAAGGATGAGCCTTGTTGCTCACGCTCACGGATCGCCGAGAGCTGTGCAATAAGAACCTCTGACGTAACCGGCGCAAAAAAGAGCGGAAGGCACCGCGAGCTGATCGCGGGGATGATCGCGCTCTGGTTCGTGGTAGAGAAGACAAAACGGCAGGTGCCGCTGTACCTCTCCATAATCCTGCGCAAACCCTGCTGGGCATCGCGGGTGAGGGTATGGGCATCCTCAAAGACCATCAGTTTGAAATCTGCATCGAGCGGGCGCATCGAGGCATACCACTTCAGGATATACTTGAAGTTCACGATCAGGCTCTGGCTTTTCTGGTACAGGTGAGTGTACCGCTCGTCCTCCTCAAGCATTTTTTTCCCCTGCGAAAAAAGGTCGGCAGTCTGGAAGATCGAGGTGTTCGCCTCCCAGTTCTCCCCATACAGCCGTTCGGCAAAGCACCGGATCGCCGCGCTCTTGCCGGTCCCGTGCGGGCCGGTGAGCATCAGGTGCGGGCTCGTACCTGAGGCCGCGCAGGAAACAAGAAGCTGGATGACCCGTTCCTGCCCCCGTATATCTTCAAGTCGCGCCGGGCGGTAGCGTTCAGTCCAGAGCATGACAAAGCCTCGCTGCCATCTCATCCCGTGCTTCCTTGAGGAACGCATGGTTGTCCAGAACCATAACCAGATTACGACACTCTTCATCAGTTAGCGCCGTGCAGGCATCCGCAATCCCGGGCAGGGCCCGGGTCACTTCGTCCACAACAGTCAGGGTTGCCGTTTTCGCTGTGCGGGAAAGGGGATTGAGATCGATTGCAATAACTTTTTTCCCCATACCGACAAGCACTTCGCACCGGTCCCCATCTTCGAGCGGCACAAGCACCACATCTGCGGCATACATCCCCTCGCGCCGGCAGAATGACCGGTCGTGAGAGAGCGGGAGCAGGCGTTCGGCTTCACCGGAAAAAACATCGGCACCCGCATCACGGAGCAGGGATTCGATCTGCTGCACCCGTTCGGGAGTCCGGTGGAAGAGGTTGACCTCAACCTGTGCATCGCTTGCTTTCTGGAGGAGCGCGATCTCACGCGCTGCAAGCGCGGCAGTGTTGCCGTTCACTGATATAACCGGGTGGCGGGCGATACGGAGCAGTGCAGCTGCCGTCAATTCGGCCCGACGGGCGCTTTCACTGGTTTTTTCTCCGAGCAGGTAATCAAATGCCTCGCCACGCCCGTGGGAGGTAAGGCCTTCCCACGAGACGATGCCCTTTCGTGCACAATCTGCGAGGTGTTCGCGGGTGACAAGCGACTTGTACCTGGGGTGGTCCCGGGGGATCATACCTCAACCTCCACGATGCGTACCCCGGCGTCAGCCATGCTCATCTCGTATACCTCTCCGAATGTGCGGAGCACATTGCAGGCCCGGTTGCCATATGCGAATACACCTTCACCAAGCATCGTCATAGCCGCCGGAATACGAAGTCGGTCGCATGTGGTAAGCACCGTTTTGACCGCTGGCGTCTCAAGCCCGCTCCCTGCTGAAAATTCCCGACAGCAGGCAAAAAAGTCCATGCATGTTTCAGGCTGCCGTGCAGGAAAGGCTGCTGCCACCCGTGCCATCTGCACGGGAGAGCCCAGTACATCCGGGGTATGAATCGGGCCGAAACTGATGGCACAGACCGGGGCATCGATATCGAAACTGCGGAAGATCTGACCATGGATGCCGGCTCCCTTTCTTGCCACGCGCCCGCCCCCCTGGCACGCGGCGACATCCCCAAGGCCGGTGCGGAAGACCACTTCGGTCTCGTGCGCCACTTCGGCAACCTCATCTGATGACATCCCGAGATCGAGAAGACGGTTTGTGGCAGTAAGCGTGGCAAGCAGCGCCGCTGCGGAAAGACCGAAACCGGCGCTGATGGGGAGCCGGCAAACGGTTTCAACAGTGACGGTGACACCCAGCTTTTCAAGCGCTGACGTGAGGGGAGGGGACGAGCGCGAGACTTCCACGGGTATCCCTTCTGGTGACCGCACCCGTACGATAACGGAAGATCGCTCTGCCGGTCTCACCGTTGCCGTCACCCCCTCGCTTATCACAATACCGGCGCCTATGCTCCCCGTTGTTGACGGATCGTGCCCGTCCACTCTCTTAAAATATCCGGATATGTGGCCGGGGCAGAATGCCGTAACTGATGCAGGAGTCATCGCGGTCAGGTACCTGTCATACACTGTTTGACGCAGGCTTTTTTAGGAGTTGTGCTCATGGAACTGTGAGGGGTGATCCCGGCCAGGATATAGGGGGGGTTTAATACCCGACAGGATCTCCTGCCAGATTCGGGCTGCAATATCTTCTTTTGTTCCGGTGACAGGTATGCCGGTCTTTGTTTTTCCTTTCAGGATACGGTACGAACCGATGGCGGTTCCCATGCTTGCGGGCGTGTTGGTTACCACCATCCATGCTCCGCGTGCGAGCAGCGCCTTTGCCTCTGGCAGGGGGGATCTCCCGATTTTGAACGCAATCACCCGGGTTTTGGACATCAGGACACTGTCGATCAGTTTTGGGAGTGGGGAAAGGTTGAGCGTGACCGGCTTCCCGCTCGGGATCTTCCCGTCGACTTTCCCCGGGGCAAAATCCGAGATGGCTGCCGCACTGATATACAGGTAGGGGGTCCCTTTTTTCAGGTACTTCCCGACTGCTTCACGCATTTCACCCGATGTTTCAATCGACACGTTCTGCACGCAAGGGAGGTTATCGTTGTGGACAATGGTGACATCGGCGCCGAGCCGGTATGCTTCGAGCGCGAGTGCCTGTCCCATCCTGCCGCTCGACCGGGTGGTCAGCACCCGCACATCGTCCACCGGTTCATGGCAGGCTCCGCTTGTAACGAGCACCTTTTTTCCGGTAAGCGGGCGGCCAAGAACGGCCCGTTCGCACCTGAGCACGATCTCTTCGATACCGGCGATCTTTGCTTTCCCTTCCTCGATTTTCGGTGCCGCAATCTCAACACCCCACGATTCGAGGGTTTTGATATTCCGGGTAACCTCCGGGTGCCGG
>JBAZHU010000003.1:0-24059 GCA_041652215.1 Methanoregula sp.
TCCGGAATCCTCAGCCCGGGACCTGCTCTTTTTTTGTAATCCTCAGCAACCGATCCGCTGTTTTTCCGGAATCCTCAGCCCGGGACCTGCTCTTTTTTTGTAATCCTCAGCTCCCGGGCCGGCCTTTTTCCTGCACGGGCGCAGGGGTCGCAGAGCCTCCGCCGGAGTTTGTGATTATTAGAAGTGGGTCGGGCATTTTGGCTAAGGAGGCGTGCCGGTCTTTTTTTGGAATACTCAGATCGGGACCTGAACTTTTTTTTTAAACCTCAGCAACTGATGCGCTCTTTTTCCGGAATCCTCAGCTCACGACCCGGACTTTTTTCAGAAGTCTCAGCTGCTGATGCGATCATTTTTAGAAATCCTCAGCAACCGGTTCGATCATTTTCCGGAATTACCAGCTCATGATCCGAATTTTTTTGGGATAATAGCACGATATTATTGTACACACCCCACCCTCTCTAATCATAAACAGACTGTTTTACATCTCATCAAGATAGGATTATTACATCTCATGGGGATCGAGTATTATGAAATGTCCGAATCCGCAGTGTAATAAAGATCTTAATTATACAGCGAAAGAAGCGGATCAACTAATATTATGTCCTTACTGCTCAACAAGACTTTCAAATAGTTTTAACATTGTAGATTTCATTGATGATAATGTAAATCTCTTTAATATATTTGGCATCTTTACCGCCATTGCTGTCATATTACCTACCTTTTCACAATATTCGAGTGATATTGTAAATAAAACAGCAAATCCTGTGTTCTATTTACCCCCAAACACAATACGATTATCAATGTTAGATTTTTTTACAAGTCTTTTTGTTATTGGTTGTGGAATAACGATATTGCTAATTTTCACAATGATTATAGCAAATTTATTTGGTGGAGATCGGGATAGAGAACTAATTTATTGGCAATCTCCAAAAAAAAGATGGAAAATTACCCGTGATGACATTGCTAGATTTATGTTCGCCATCCCCTTCACATTACTTTCATTAGCACTCATTATGTATATCGCACTTGTTAGCGGAGATTATTTCCAATATTATATGATTTTGCAAGTAATTGTAATTGCAATAATTATGTTTTTGATATATCGTGGATCTCCGCATCTTTTCATGAGGATATACAAAAAAAATTAATAAGTTTTGTCTATTTTCTGAAATCAGAAATAAATACTGGGATTCATGCTCCCATACCCCCCGTTGCGATGCCTCCCGCCGCCCCCAACGGGGCGCCCCAGCGGCGGGCAAATGACTAGATTTTCGGGAAAACTTCTCGCAGTATAAATTCCCTTCAACCGTATGAAGGCATCATCGCAACATGGGGGATGCCCGTGCGGCGGGGGCGTTAGCCCCCAAGAGCACGCTCTTCTAAAATATCCAAAAAACGGAAGCAACTCAAAAAAGCGAAGTGAGAATCGCACTCACTTCTTAGAAAGCACCTTCTCAATCTCCTTCTTAAGAAGCTCACTCACAACCTTCCCGTCCACCGAGCCCCGGACCTCCTGCATCACCACACCCATCAGCGGCCCGAGCGCCCCTTTCTGTTTCTGGGTGACGAAATCCGCACGCTCGGCGACGATCTTCTTGACCACCGCTTCGAGTTCATCGCGGGACACAGATGGGGCGAGTTTTGCCATCGCGTCTTTTACCGTGCTTCCCCCGGCTATGGCCGTGAGCACTTCGGGGATCGCTTCCTTTGCGGCGGCACCCTTCTCGACTGCGTGGAGGACGGCGAGGATCGCGTCGTCCATGATCCTGTCGGTGTCCGCACCATCCCGGCGGATCTCCTTGAGAGTTGCAAGCAGCGTGCGGGACGCAAGGTTCGCCTTGATCCCTTCGGCAACGGCCTGCTCAAAGAGGGGCCGGTGCTCGGAGAATGCCATCTGCCGGGCGACCGCCGGGTCGAGGCCGAGTTCTTTCTCGAAGCGTTCCGCCTTCACGGTCAGAAGTTCCGGTACGACGACCACGTTCCACCGTGTCTCATCAATTCTTACGGGGAGCACATCAGTCTCGGGATACATCCGTTCCGCCCCGGGGAGGGGGCGCATGTATGCGGTGCTGCCCTCTTCGAGCATCTTGCGCGTCTCCTCGGGAACCGGCTTTTCTGATAGGGCGACCCTGGCCCGGCCGACAACCTGGTGCCAGGCGCAGTCCGCCTGCTTCGCGCTTGCACCGGAGACGAGGATAACGGCATCCTGCTCTTCGGCATGGACGAACTCCCGGAGGTATGCGACCTCTTCAGCGGTGACGCCATACGCGGGGAGCTCATCGGTGTGGAAGATGCCGCCGACTCCGCACTTCTTCGCGTAGTCCGACATCTCGGTCCCGAGCCGGCGGCCGGGCTGGATCTCGCGGCCGACAAGGCCGGCAAAGCCGGGCAGGACAAGCGCGGAGATCTTCTTTGCATTTTTGAGGACCGTGGATTTGGTCTCCTTAAAGAGATCCGTCACATCAATCTGCTCGGCCCCGACACCCGCGTGGCGTTTTACCAGCTCGTCGCGGATAGTAAGCAGGATCTGCTGCCGCTGGACTTCCCGACGGACGACCTCCGCAATGAGGTCGAGTTCCTGCACACCCTTGATCTCCACCCGGGCGCCATCCCGGATTGAGATGTTCACATCCTGCCGGATCGTCCCGAGACCGCGCTTGACCTTGCCGGTCGAGCGGAGAACCATCCCGATGTATTCCGCGACCTGCTGGACCTCTTCTGGGGTGTGCATGCAGGGCGAGGTCGTGATCTCGACGAGCGGGATGCCGAGCCGGTCCAGCGAGAAGATCTCGTCTTTGACCCTCTGCGCTGCCTCTTCTTCGATACAGATCGTCTCAATATTCCCGCCGTTCGGGAGCGCGCCGTTGATGGCAACAAGCGCCGTGCGCTGGAACCCGCTCGTGTTGGAACCGTCGATCACGAGCTTCCGCATCGTGTGAATCTGCGGGATCGGCGTCATGCCAAACGTTTTGGCGAGGGTGAGGCCTACGGCAAGCGCCTCCTCGTTAAAGGGCGCCGGTGGCTCCTCATCGTTCTCGACAAGGCAGGTGGTCTTGTAGGTGTAATAGCGGAACTTCCGCACCCGCTTCATCTCTTCCTGTGCGGCCCGGTCGATTTGGCCCATCTCGCTCTCGGTCGCCCGGAGGAACCGGGAGAACTCACCCGTGTGCTCGGTGTTGTCCAGGAGCATCGTCGGGCAGTGACAGAAGAGTTTCTCTTTTGTGTCAAGCTGCTGGTGGATCTCGATCCCGGCCACGAGGCCTGCGGTCTTATAATCCATGGGCGCTCCTCCGCATACACTCGCCTTTGAGGTCGGTCGCCATCATTGTCGCCGCCTTCTCTTTGTCCTTCTCATTCCCGAGCACCCACATCTGTTTTACAAGCGCCACCTCGGGAAGCATATCGCCACCCTCTATGACACCCGCAGCGAGGAGGTCGCGACCCGTGTCGTAGACCCGGTCGCAGACCCGGCCGTTCATGCACTGCGAGGTCATGACGACCTGCGTCCCGCCGGCAATCAGATTCTTGATCTGCGGGATCAGCGCCGTGCTCACATGCCCGAGACCGGTGCCGGCAAGGACGAGACCTTTGTATCCCTCGTATGCCTTCAGCAGGTCGGGGGACATGCCGGGGTAGAACTGGATAAGGGCGCAGTGCGGTTCGAGGTTGTCGTGCAGCGCGAGTTTATGTGTACCCCGTCGGACTGCCGCATCGGCAAGGGTGACGGCACGGGTCGCATAATCGACCGTCCCCACCGGGGGAATGCCGATACTCTGGAACGCATCCCGCCGGGAGGTATGCATCTTCCTGACCCGGGTGCCCCGGTGGATGGCGCAGTAATCGTCGTTAGTAGTGCCGTGCATCACGATGGCGACCTCGCCGAGATCGCTCTCTGCTGCAAGCGCCGCACAGACCCCGTTCATCGCGTTGTCACTTGAGGGGCGGTCAGCCGAGCGCTGCGAACCGACAAAGAGGATCGGCACCGGAGTGTCAATCATGAAACTGATGGCGGACGCGCTGTAGGCCATCGTGTCCGTCCCGTGGGTGACGATGACACCCGTGACGCCGTGCTTAATCTCATCGTGGATCGCCCGGGCGAGTTCCTGCCAGATCGCCGGCGTCATGTTCTCAGAGAGGATCGTGGAGAGCACTTTTGTGCGGTACCGTCCGATCTCTGCAAGGGCCGGAATCGCGGTCAGGATATCGTCCGCGTCGAACTGGCTCGTGACCGCCCCGGTCCGGTAATCGATCCGGCTCGCGATCGTGCCGCCGGTGGAGATAATAGATAACTCGGGAAGATTCGGATCCTGCCGGACCGGTGCCCCATGGGGCGCAGAGACGGGGGCGGGAGAGACGAGCGTGCAGCACATCTTCTCCACTCCGATATTGTATCCGCTTGAGAGTTTTACGACCGCCATGCCGTCGCGGTCGGTGATATAGGTTCCCGAAAGGGTTTTGTTCCCGTAGGTGCAGGTGACATGGTCGCCAGAAGAAAACGTCGCGGTTATGCTACCAGCCTCCGTGCATCTGCGATTAAATCCTCTTTTGCTTTTGAAATTTTTGCAAGGCGCCCATCGATAAGCGCCGAGTCCGTATCGAGTTGCTTCTTCCGGTCCGCAATCGCGATCTTGGTCGCAAACGGTGCCGGACCGCCGGTTGCCTTCCGGAGCCCGACCGAGTTTGCCACGTCAAGCGCCTTGTCGATCTGGTCCTGCGTGAGTCCTTTTCCCGCAAGCGAGATCCCGAGATCGAGCTCCTTTGCCGACAACTCAAGAGTCTCTAAAGTGAGGCTGCCTTTCTGGACCGACCGTCCCACGATGTTGTGGGCAGTACGGAAGGGCAGGCCATAGTCCCGCACGAGCGTGTCGGCCAGCTCGGTTGCCGTCGAGAAGCCTTTTCCGGCCTCCTCTTTCATACGCTCCGTCTCGAACGTGGCACTCGACAGCATATCGATGAGGAGCCGGAGGCTCTCTTTTGCATCCCGCATCCCGCGCCAGATATTAGGTGTGAGTTCCTGGAGGTCGCGGTTGTAACTCATCGGCAGGCCTTTGACCGTCATGAGCGCTCCCGTGTAGGCACCGAAGACCGAGCCGGTCTTGGCCCGCATGATCTCGGCAGTGTCCGGGTTCTTCTTCTGCGGCATGATCGACGAGGTCGAGCAGAACGCATCGTCGAGCGAGACGAACTTCACAAACGAGGTGCTCCAGATGACCAGTTCCTCGCAGAGCCGGCTTACATTCGCCATGAGGATGGAGAGGTCGGCGAGGGTTTCAAGCGCAAAGTCCCGGGTGGCAACTGCGTCCATAGTGTTTACGACAAGGCCATCGAACCCAAGCAGTGTTGAAGTGTATTCCCGGTCGATAGGATAACCGGTGGATGCAAAAGCAGCGGCACCCAGCGGGCAGATGTTGACCCGGACGTACGCGTCCCGCAGCCGGTCGAAATCCCGGGAGAACTGCTGCTCGTAGCTAAGGAGGTGGTGGGCGAGAGTGGTGGGCTGGGCGTGCTGCATATGGGTGAACCCGGGCATGACTGATTCCCGGTGCTGCTCGGCAAGGGCAATAAGAACTTCCCGTACTTTTAAAAGCGCTGCCATCTGTTTGAGCAGATCCTCGCGCAGCTTGATCCGGATACAGGTAGCAACCTCATCATTCCTGGACCGGCCCATGTGCATGCGGCCACCGACATCGGGGCCTACCGCTTCTATCAACAATGATTCGATGCCGGCATGAACATCCTCGAACCTGTCGTCAAATACCTCTTCGGGCACACCCTCACTGTTGAGTTCGAGCAGAGCCGGCAGGAGCTGCTTTGCAATATCAGTGCCGATAATCTTCTGGCGTTCGAGCATCAGCACGTGGGCGATATCCACGAGCACATCGGCATCGGCAATACAGCGATCGGATCGCATCGACGAGAGAAAACGCATCATCTCCCCCGTCCTCTCGCCAGAAAGGCGTCCCAGCCTCACTACATCGGTTCGCATCCGTTCACCTCAGGAATACCCTTTTCTTACACTCATGTTTGTGCGCGGATCGATTAAATCCACGCCTTCCGGGCGGCAAGCTCGATCGCACGCTGTACCGATTCGCGGGGGATGATGGTCGCAACAGGAACATGAACCAGTTGCTCGATAATACTGGACACGATTGGGGCACAGACAATCGCAATCGCCCCTTCCCGTTCGGCACGAACGGCAGCGACAATGGCATCTTCCATCGTGTGGACCGGGTACTCCCGGACCCGCATGTGGTGGCCGTCAACATCGGCAAGGCGTTCCTCAACACTTTCAAGCACTGGCCGGGCTGCGATAAGGCCGATAAAGTTCTCGTCCCCGATGTGGTAAAACTGGCGCAGGGCCTTGACTATCTCACGCAGGGTTGAAAGGTTGGGAGAGCGTTTCCCGTGCAGGATCTTATAAAGGGAACTCTGGGCGATCCCGCAGTGCTCTGCAAGATCCTTGACGCTGATGCGCAGGTCGTTTTTCAAGAGATCGCTCAAGGTCGCGACAAACTCCTCATCTGATATGAGGGCGGCGCGCATGAGCCGGTCGATCGGGTCCATATGTGCCATATAAAAGATACAATGAGGTTAAATGACGATAAATATTTCCTGTATTGTCCAAAAAAGAATAATTCCCGGTTGCGCTGGAATCGGCACATGTGGACAATTAGAAGGAGAAATTTCTCCAATTGTGGTTATATTTGCCAAAAAACATGCCAAAAGGGGAAATTTTCTGACGCAATAATACAATTTTTATGATTGACCGAATAACCCTGTACATATGAAGACGCTGAAAGTTACGGCAATCGCCTTTGTCGCACTTGCTCTAGTACTTGTAGTAATCACTGCCGGCTGTACGCAGTCGTCAGGCACGACATCCGGTTCCTCGAATACAACTCCGGTAAAAGTCCTCCGCATCGGATACCAGCCCAGTACTCACCAGATGGCAGAGATCACCGCTATGAACAAGGGGTGGTGGGCGCAGGATCTCGCACCCTACGGAGTCACGAACATCACCGACACCGTTTTCCCCACCGGCACTCCCGAGATGCAGGCCATGCTTGCAGGGCAGATTGATGTTGCCTATGTAGGGGCTGCCCCGGTTCTCTCAGCGGTAAGCACCGGCCTTGACGCGAAGATCGTTGCCGGCGTCAACACGCAGGGCTCGGATCTTGTTGTCAGAAATGATCTCAACTACTCCGGCCCCCAGAGTCTTAAAGGCCTAAAGATCGCCACATTCACAACAGGTTCCATCCAGGATACCCTCCTGCGCAACTGGCTTACTGAGAACAATGTCACACCGGATAAGGATGTCACCATTGCCGGCATGGGCCCCGGTGACGCGGTAACTGCCATGCTCGCCGGTAAAGTAGATGGCGTCTTCTTGCCTGCCCCGTCCCCCACGGTAATCGTTTCACAGGGGAAGGGCAAGGTGGTTGTCCAGTCCGGGGAGATGTACCCGAACCATACCTGCTGTGTCCTTGTTGTGAGCGGCAAACTGATCCGGGAGCACCCCGAGATTGTTGAGCAGATCATCAGGACAAACGAGAAAGCCGTGGCATACAACGAGAATAATACCGCTGAAGCGGCCGCAATCTTTGCAAACGCCACCGGAACTAAGCTCGCCGATGTCACTGCTTCACTTAAAGAATGGGATGGAAAGTGGACAAGTGATCCAAACGTTATCATCGCCCCGGTTCTTGACTACGCGGCTATCCAGTACAAACTCGGGTACATCACGACACCGCTTACCCGGGATCAGCTCTTTGACGTAAGTTTCTACAACAAAACCGCATAATACCACCAACTATTTTTTCTCTAAAAGCGCCGTAATTACACAGATAATCGTACCGCAGTTGTACCAGCCGCTTGCAGGTCCCAGGGGAAGTACCCGACTGCAAAGAACCCGATACCCATGAGAAACCTTCAACAGAACCACCAGAACCGATGGCTTGGCGTCCTTGCTGTTCTCCTCTGTCTTGTCATCTGGCAGGTAGTCGCGGTCTATATTATCAATTTCACGTTTATCCTCCCCGCTCCAACGGACGTCTTTTCGGCTTTCGTGGGACTGGCCCAGAGCGGCACCCTCCTCCTGGATTTTGAGGAAAGTATGATTCACTTTGCCATGGGGCTTGGCGCGGCCGTAATTGTCGGGATTCCCATTGGGATTATCATGGGCTGGAGCAGGAAACTCGACGCGTTTCTCAACCCGATCGTTGAACTTATCCGCCCTATCCCTCCCCTTGCCTGGATCCCGTTTGCCATTATCTGGTTCGGGCTGACCCTGTACTCGGCGGCTTTTGTGATCTTTATCGGAGCAGTGTTTCCCATTATTATCAACACATACAGCGGTTTTCGCAATGTTCCCCGAATATTTGTGGAAGCGGGAAAAATGCTCGGCTGTACTAAGAACCGCGACCTGATCCGGCACATCGCATTCCCGGCGGCATTACCCTCAGTTGCCTCCGGCATCCGGATTGCAACCGGTGTTGCCTGGATGTGCCTTGTAGCAGCCGAGCTCTTCGGGGTTTCAAATTACGGTCTGGGTAAGAACCTCTGGCAGTATTATAACCTCCACCGGATGGACTGCGTAGTTGTCTACATGCTCATCCTCGGGTTGATCGGCATCCTTGTGGACATGGGCCTCAGGTATTATATTGACCGCCATTTCCTGAAATGGCAGACCAACGAGGTGGCGTAACATGGGAAACCTTAAGATCCACGATCTGTGCCAGTCGTTTGTCCGTGACGACAAAACACGGCTGATCGTTCTCGATCACCTCAACATGGAAGTCCCCGACAAGGAATTTGTCTGCATTCTTGGATCCTCCGGGTGCGGAAAGACCACGCTTTTGCGGCTTATCGCGGGGCTTGATACAGCAGAGTCCGGGTCCATCCTTCTCGATGGCGAGGAAATCAAGGGCCCCAACCCGAAAGTAGGGTTTGTCTTCCAGGAGTACTCGCTCTTTCCCTGGCGCAGTGTGATCGATAATATCGCATTCGGCCTTGAGATGAAGGGTATCCCGGCAGAGGAGAGGTATAAGACTGCGGAACGGTACCTTGAACTGGTCAACCTTACCCCGTTCAGAACCAGTTACCCTTCAGAATTATCCGGCGGGATGCGGCAGCGGGTGGCGGTCGCACGGGCACTCGCACTCGACCCGGTCCTTCTCCTGATGGACGAACCCTTCGGAGCGCTTGACGCACAGACACGGAACATGCTCCAGACAGAGCTTCTCGACATCTGGGAGAAAACCAAAAAGACGATCATTTTCATTACCCACAGCGTGGATGAAGCAGTCTACCTGTCGGATCGTATTGTCGTGCTGACGCCCCGGCCCGGGCGGATCTGTAAAATAGTTCCTATCGATCTGCCACGCCCCCGCAACCGCACCAGCGTGGAATTTGCAACAGTCCGACGCGACATCCTTGACCTTATTAACAGGAATTGCTCAGTCCAGTAAGGTTTAATACGCCACATCTCTATTTTATTAAAGCAGTTTGTGAGTGTGCCGGCACGATAGCTCATGTTAAATACGCGTTTTCGTGCCCGCTTTTACGATTCATACTCTAGGAGTAAGACGCGATGGTAAGAAAACCGGCAAAGATGTACAGGAACCTTGCAAAGAAAGCCTATACCCGACGCGAGTATATGGGCGGGGTTCCCGGCAACAAGATCGTACAGTTTGAGATGGGAAACCTTTCCCAGGAATTCCCGACTGAGATTGACCTGATTGTTGAAGAGACCTGCCAGATACGGCACAGTGCTCTTGAGGCAGCCCGTATCTCAGTTAACAGGAAACTCTTAAAGGATGTCGGAAGGACAAATTTCCACTTCAAGGTCCGCGTCTTCCCGCACCACGTGCTCCGTGAGAACAAGCAGGCAACCGGCGCAGGTGCCGACCGTGTCTCGGAAGGTATGCGCCTTGCATTCGGCAAGGCAGTCGGGACAGCGGCACGGGTTGAGGCCGGCCAGATCATCTTTACGGTCTATTCAAATGCCCAGTACCTGGACAAGATCAAGGCCGCGATGCGGAACGGTGCGCACAAGCTTCCGAGTCCATCTCACCTTAAAGTCCACACGATCAAGGTGAGCGGCAGGATCGTCGCAGCACCGAAGATAGCCGGGGATAAAATTGCGGCACCGGTCAAACCGGTCGAGGCTGAGGCAGAGGCTGCCGCAGCGGCAGAACCGGCGGAGGCAGGAAAGGGTGCAGAGCACAAGGGTGGTGACCACAAAGGCGGCGCCACACACAAGGGTGCAGATGCTGCAAAGGCAGAGCCGGCAGCAAAGGGCGCGGATGCCGCAAAGGGTGCCGACCACAAGGGTGGAAAAGGCCCAGCAAAGGGCGGCAAGAAGTAATTTTTTTTACCATTTTTTTACGAAATTTTTTACCGGATCGGTTTTGTTTCGGTACGCAGACATTGTTTACAGATGCGCTTTTTAGATCCTTTGCAAGTACCTGCGCGAGATCGCACGTCTTCACCGCGTAGCCTTTACAATTCCCGGGGGGACTCCCAGCGGGACGTGGCAGTTCTTCCTGATCCGGCACAATTCCCTCCTGGAAATCCGGGCCAAGGGTTTATTCATCCAATGTAAATTCCTGCCCATGAAAACGGGTGTTCTGTCCGGTGCATCTGAGGACAGGAGACCCGGGCACTCCTTAGGAGGACGGGAAAAATTCCCCTTTTTGGTACCTCTGGAAAGGGTATCCCGTAAATACTATTCGGCCCGGGTTATGTATGCAGTATTATTCTTGATTAGCAGGCGGTCAGAGTACAGGAAAGCGTCCCGATCCTTATATTACCACAAGTTCCTCACCTATACCTGTATGCAGACACCGGATCCTGCCCGTATCCACACGGCGCTTGCCAACGCAACGTTCCGGGCCTATCGCGAATCGGTCATCCGCCTTCCGCCGGACGTGCTGCGTGTCATCAAAAACGCTGCCGCGTCCGAGACGAACGCTGTTGCCCGCGGCGAGTTTGTCAATATCCAAAAAAACATCGGCATCGCGGAACGGCTCGGCGTCCCAATGTGCCAGGATACCGGTGTCCCGGTCATCTACCTCACGATTCCCCCGGAAATCCCTTTCACCGGATCCCTGTATGACGCGGTGGCAGAAGGCGTCCGCAGAGCAACAACGGAAGTTCCACTCCGGCCCAATGTTGTGGATCCTCTCTCCCGGCACAATACCAGTGACAACACCGGCGCATGGATGCCGGCGATCCATGTGAAACCCGGGAAGAAATTCACCGTTACCGTGCTCCCTAAGGGGGCGGGTGCCGAGAACATGTCGCGGATTGCGATGCTCCTCCCCTCCCAGAAAGACCAGATCGAGAAGTTCGTGGTCGAGACCGTGTATATCGCCGGCTCCCGCCCCTGCCCCCCGCTCATCATCGGCGTCGGTATTGGCGGCACGTTCGATGGTGCTGCGGCGCTCGCAAAGGAAGCCCTGCTCGAACCGGTTGATACAATGACGGAGTTCGAGCAGCAGATCCTCGATGGGGTCAACCGGCTCGGGATCGGCGTCATGGGCCTTGGCGGAGATCACACTGCCCTTGCCGTGAAGGTGAAGACGGCCGGCTGCCACACCGCATCGCTGCCGGTGGCGGTCAATATCCAGTGCTGGGCGAACCGGCATTTCACGGTCGAGGTGAAGCCATGACCGGAACGGTCGTGCAACTCCACGCGCCGCTCGGCGACGAAATTCTCACTCTCCGTGCGGGCGAGAGGGTTGAACTCTCGGGTCTTGTCTACACCGCACGGGACGAAGCGCACCTCCGGATGCAGGAAGAAGGAATCCCCTTTGACCCAGAAGGAGCGGTTATCTACCACTGTGGACCGGTGGTGAAAGACGACAGGATCGTAGCCGCAGGACCGACCACGTCCGCACGGATGAACGCCCTCTCCGGATTCCTTTTCGACCGGGGGGTCCGGGCGCTGATCGGAAAAGGCGGCATGGACGGTACCGTGCGGGAGCAACTCAAAGGAAGGGGTGTCTACTTCGCCTTCACCGGAGGGTGTGCAGCACTTGCCGCGTCCCATATGACCTTAAAAGGCGTACACTTTCCCGAGCTCGGCATGGCAGAAGCGGTCTGGGTAATCGAGCTCGACCGGCTGCCGCTCGTGGTCGGGATCGATGCGCACGGGAACGATATCTTTGAGGCAGTGCGGGAGAGTGCAAGGAAAGCCTTTCAGCGCTGAACAAAAAAAAGGAATGTGTATAACAAATAGGTTTTTTTCGACTTAACGGCTACATACATAGGACATATCACATGAAACTCGCCATAGACGAGACCCGGTGCAAGGGCTGCAATCTCTGTACAAAGGTCTGTCCGTACAAGATTTTCAGGGAGGGAAAACACCCCAACCTGCGGGGAATTGTGGTACCCGAGCTCGACCGCCCGGAGCGTTGTACAAACTGCCGGCTCCGGCATCTCTATGGCAGGCAACTCTGCGGCGTCTGCCAGCTTACCTGTCCGGATCAGGCGATTCACTGGGTTGAGGAAGAGCCATACGAATCTCATAAGGTGGCGATTGAATATTGACGTCGAGACTTGAATTCTGGCAGGGAAATATCGCTTCCGCTGAAGGAGCGCTTGCAGCGGGTTGCCGGTTCTTTGGCGGGTACCCGATCACCCCCTCGACCGAGATCGCCGAGCATATGGCAGCAAAACTCCCGAAACGGGGAGGGGTATTTATCCAGATGGAGGACGAACTGGCGAGCATGGCCTCCATTATCGGCGCTTCATGGACCGGCGCCCGAGCGATGACCGCAACAAGCGGTCCGGGTTTTTCCCTGATGATGGAAAATATCGGGTACGCGGCGATGACCGAGACTCCCTGCGTGATCGTGAACGTCCAGCGGGGCGGCCCTTCAACCGGACAGCCAACGAGGGCAGCCCAAGGAGACATGATGCAGTGCCGGTTCGGGTCGCATGGCGATTATGCGGTAATCGCCCTCTGCCCGGCGAGCGTGCAGGAGATGTACGACCTTACGGCAAAGGCATTCAATCTCGCCGATAAGTACCGGGTGCCGGTTTTTTTAATGGCCGATGAGGTGATCGGGCACATGCGGGAACGCATCATCGTGCCGGATGCTGTTGAGCATACCGGCCGACCGGCGTTTGTGCCCGGCACTCTGCCATTTAAACCGGGGGCAGGACTCGTTCCCGGGTTCCCCGAGTTCGGCAAAGGTTACGGGACGCATGTCACCGGCCTTACACACGATGACCGGGGCTACCCATGCGCAACGAACCCCGGGCTGCACGCGGCACTCGTAAAGAGGCTCGTGGACAAGATCGAGCTGGCAGCAAAAGAACTTGCGGACTTTGACGTGGTAAACCCCGACGCCGAACAGGTCTTCATCGCCTATGGCGCACCGGTCCGGACCGTCCAGCAGGTGCTTCACGATCACCCGGACAAGAAAATAGGTTTTCTGCGGATCAGGACAGTATGGCCCTTCCCCGGCTATGCCCTTGCCCAATTTAAAAAGGCAAAGCGGTTCATCGTGCCGGAACTTAACCTCGGCCAGATCGCCCGGGAGATCGAACGCCACACGAAGGTGCCGGTCACATCGGTCCCAAAGATCGGCGGGGAACTGCACACGCCGGCGGAACTGTATGGTGTCTGGGAGGCAGGGGCATGAGCTTTGAGGACTGGTTCCGGCAGGACCGGCTCCCCCATATCTACTGCGCCGGCTGCGGGAACGGCACGATCATCAACTGCACGCTCGCCGCGGTCGATTCGATGGGCTGGAAGAAAGAAGACACGGTTTTTGTCTCGGGGATCGGGTGCTCTTCACGGGCGCCGGGCTACATCGTCACCGACTCGCTGCACACGACCCACGGGCGGGCGCTTGCCTTTGCAACCGGGGTCAAGATGGCAAACCCGAAACTCCACGTGGTCGTCTTTACCGGGGACGGGGATCTTGCGGCCATCGGCGGCAACCATTTCATCCATGCCTGCCGCCGGAACATCGATCTCACGGCGGTCTGCATGAACAACCAGATCTACGGCATGACCGGCGGGCAGGGCAGCCCGACCACGCCCCTAGGGTGTCTCTCGACAACGACACCGTACGGGTGTACCGAACCGGCGTTCGATCTCTCGGAGCTCGCCATTGCCGCCGGGGCAAACTACGTCGCCCGCTGGACGTCGTACCACGTGAAGGAACTCGAGCGCGCCGTAAAGACCGGCCTTGAGACACCGGGTTTCTCGTTTATCGAGGTCCTCGTACAGTGTCCCACGAACTTCGGGCGCCGGAACAAGTTCCGGCAGGTCGCCGACCAGATCGAGTACATCAAGGCGCACTCGCTGTTGAAGGCGAAAAGGGACCGGATGCTCGAACAGGGCGAAGCGATCCCTGACGACATGTATGTCATCGGTGAACTCATGCGGCGCAACCGGCCTGCAATGGGCCTGCCGCTCCCGGAGGTAAAGCCATGAGACGCGAGGTCAGGTTCTCCGGGTTTGGCGGGCAGGGGATCATCCTCTCCACAGTCATCCTCGGGCGGGCCGCTGTGATGTACGACCATAAGTACGCGGTGCAGACACAGGTTTACGGGCCCGAAGCCCGGGGCGGGGCGTCGATGAGCGCGGTGATCATCGATGACGAGGAGATCCTCTATCCCGAGGTGTCGGTTCCCGATGTGTTTGTTATCATGTCCCAGGAAGGGTTCGAGAAGTACGGCGCCGCAGCCCGGCCGGAGGCGGTCATGATCCTCGATTCCACGCTCGTCCACTCGCGGCCCGGCTGCACGTTCTACGAGATCCCGGCGACTGCCGAGGCAAAAACAACACTCGGACGGGACATCGTGGCAAACATCGTGATGCTCGGGGCGCTTCTCGGCTACACGCACGTAGTCAGCGAAGAGGCACTCAAAAAAGCCATTCTCGACTCCGTGCCAAAAGGAACGGAAGCGCTCAACACGAAAGCGATGGAACTCGGGATTGCACTTGCCGGAGGGAAGAAACAGCCATGAAACTGCTTGAGTACGAGGCAAAACAGCTCTTTGCCGACGAAGGAATTAGGGTGCCAAAAGGTATCCTCGTAAGCAAACACGAAGAGATCCTCCTCCATATGGACGAGATCGCCGGAAAGGTTGTCGTCAAGGCGCAGGTGGATGTCGGCGGCAGGGGCAAGGCCGGTGGCGTCCTGATGGCCGATCGCGATACGGTCATCGAGACCGCCCGCCAGCTCTTCAACACAAAAATCAAGGGCCTGCCGGTCTCCCGGGTGCTCATTGAGGAACGCCTCGATATCCAGCACGAATACTATGTCAGCATCACGATGGACCGGGCAGAGAAACAGCCCGTGATCCTGTTTGCGGAAACGGGAGGAATGGATATCGAAGAGACAGCAAGGAAAAGTCCGGGTGCCATCCGCCCGGTCACGTTCTGCCCGCTCCTTCCCGATGTGCCAGCATTTCTTCTCCGGGAACTCTGCGGCGACGCACCGGCCGATATCCAGAAGAGTGTCAACCGGCTCTACCATGTTTTCTGCCACAAGGACGCGCTTCTTGCGGAGATTAACCCGCTTGTGACGACACCGGCCGGCGTCTATGCCGCTGATGCCAAACTGATTATCGATGACAACAGTCTCGCCCGACAGGGAATTTCAGTCAATCGGGACCTGTCCGAACGAGAGCGGGAGGCCGAGAAGCACGGGTTCTCGTTCGTTGAACTTGGTGGGAATATTGGTGTCATTGGAAACGGTGCCGGTCTCACGATGTCAACACTCGACCTCATCGAGTATTATGGCGGCAAAGCCGCCGATTTCCTTGACGTGGGCGGCGGGGCAGATAGCGAACGGGTGATGAATGCGGTGCGCCTCGTTGCAAGCGTTCCCACGGTAAAAGTCATTGTGGTAAACCTGCTTGGCGGGATTACACGCTGCGATGAAGTGGCACGGGGCATTATTTCTGCCGGTGTAAGTGTACCAGTCATCGTGCGGATTGCCGGAACAAACGCTGATGAAGGACGAAAACTCCTGTCAGAAAAAGGCTACGAGATGCTCGAAACCATGGACCTTGTTGTAAAGAAAGCCGTGGTGGTGACCAGATGATCTACGGGGATAAGATGACTGGCATTATTGTGACGGGAGCAACCGGCCGGCAGGGTGAGTAGCACATTGGTCTTATGAACGAGTATGCCCGGCAGGTTGGCGGCAGGGGAGTTGTCGCAGGTGTCACGCCAAAGAAAGGTGGCCAGTCGGTGCATAACGTCCCGGTCTATAACTCGATAAAAGAAGCGCTCAAAGAACAGGACGCTAGCGCAGCCGTGGTCTTTGTGCCCGGGACTGCGGCGGCAGATTCCATTATGGAAGCAGCGGATGCCGGCCTTGAACTGATTGTCGCGATCACCGAGCATGTGCCAGTTCACGACACGATGAAAGCGATTGCCTATGCAGAGATGCAAGGCAGCGCTGTTATCGGCCCCAACTGTCCGGGGCTTCTTTCTCCCGGGGAAGTAAAGATGGGGATTATGCCTGCCGGTCTCTTCTTGAGGGGCCATGTCGGTGTCATCTCCCGTAGCGGGACACTCACGTACGAAGTCGTCGATGAACTTACCCGGGCCGGGATCGGGCAGAGCACCGTTGTCGGGATCGGCGGCGACCCGGTGATCGGACAGACCTTTGCAGATGTGCTGGAACAGTTCGCAGAGGACCCGGAGACAAAGGCGGTCGTGATGATCGGTGAAGTGGGCGGGAACCTTGAAGCGGAGGGCGCCCGGCATAGCGATGTGCCTCTCGTCGCCTACATTGCCGGTGTATCAGCTCCGCCGGACAAACGGATGGGTCATGCCGGCGCGATTGTCGAAGGCGGGGAGGGTGATGCAAAATCCAAGATTGCCCGACTTAAAAAGATGGATATTCCTGTCGCTTCACGTCCTTCGGAAATCCCGGGGCTGGTGCGGGATTTGTTTCGCTGCAACTGCTGAAATCAGCCAGTGCCCGGAGAAAAAGGGGAATAAATCCCGTTTTATCAATTGTTTATCCCTGTTTTTCAAGTACACCGGAAATGATGACCGGTAGGCAGATCCGGGGGATATTGATGCAATCCTGTTTGTTCATTTTACCATTTTTCTCTTCGCTGCTGGAGTTACAGGATTCCTCATACGGTGAGAACCTGCTGAAAGGAAAAATGGCTTGCCGGGAAGGGGGTGGAGCCCCCGCCACACCCCTAGGTTAAAGAAAGTTTATCGAACAATCGCCGATGCATGAGCATCGAACGGATTTGTCCGCATCGCCAGTGAGAAGAGATATGGATAGTGCATCTTTAAATGGCGCATATACGCCAGCCATTCGGTGATCAGCAGGCCATAAACCCGGTTGATATCTCCCGAAAGATGGGCATAATCCGATGCAGGCAGATCTGTGAGCTGATCCCGCGCAGCCAGTTCCTCTGCAAGGTGAAAAACTGCCTGGAGAAGCGGGGTAAAACCTTCGTGTTCTATGATTTGCGGGTTTTCAAAGAGCGTGAGCAGGAACGTTTTGTGTGCCTTTAGAAAACCGTTTAGATCTGACAGATCAAGAGTTTTGCTGTTCAGGGCAACGCTATACCGTTGCAGGGAGGTAAATGCCCGGGTAAAATCCGCATCCGACCATGTATCGGATATGAGGAGTGCAGATCGTACCTCGCCAACCCCATGGTCATGCACAGAGAAGCACCGGAGCAGATCGGTTCCCACTTCGGAAAAAAAGACCCCCACCATCATGTTGAGGTTACGCAGCCGCAGTGTTCGCTCCCGTTTCTCGATCATCAGGTCGATTGTTGATGCGGCAAGACCCACGAAACAGCCGACGCCGACAAGGATAACTCCCATCGTGAGCACTTTGCCGGTGGGGGTCACGGGAGCGATGTCGCCAAAACCTACCGTTGAAATTGTAACTACGACAAAATACACTGCGTCAAGAGGGGTACGATTTTCAAACGTGATCATTCCCAGCATACCCACCAGAAGCACCACGATAAGAAGGGAGAGGTAGATCCGAAGTCGGAGTTGGATGGTTTTTATCACACACCGGGTTATGGCTGCCCGGATATAAAATGGATTCTTCGTTTCAGAAAACAAGAGATACCCCCGACCAGATTCGAACTGGTGTCGCCGGATCCAAAGTCCTGCATGATTGACCGCTACACTACGGGGGTATGTTGGAGTAATATTGGAAATGGTGGGTATTAAAACGATGGTGGCTTGCAGTGGTTTCGAGAGTACAGAAATATTTCGGGGATACGAATTCCCTGATGCATACATTGGAATAAAATGAGAAGAATTGGGAACGATTGATACCAAAGTGCATGGATTTTATAACGACATTGCAGTTAATCCGACATGACTGCAATTTCGGAAAAATTTGGAAATTCCGGATTTTTTTGAAACGGAAATGACCACATCCGGGTTCTCCAACTCAAAGCCAAAACGGTTCGCAGATCACGGAACTGATACCCAGTTTCTGGGGTATACGGAGTAAGTAACCCCATTCTGTTCATAACGGTGGGAAAATGGAAAATTTCAAAATGAAAAAAGGCAATTTAGTGTATAGCATCATATGGTTTATTCTTGTGGAAACAGGAACACGTGAAACACACGAGATATGCACAATTTGAAGTCAGATTGGGAAGATATGCTCAAATATTAGGATTTAAGAGGAATCCGAGATTCAATGAACCGGAGGATACCAAGCATAAAGGTGGCACTTAAGGGAAAGGGGGACATCCCAATAAATCTGATACGAAATATCACAGCAAGAACACAATCCAATGAGGAAGAAGTCACCCATTTGACCGTGTTATCATAGGCGGCTGTGTTGCATAATTCCCCAATGAACAAACTCACCCCGCAGGAAAATTGTCCGGTTTTATAATTCAGACAAGAGCAACGAGCAAATTGTAGCAGCAGAATTTCAAAGCGGCTTCCCACGACATCCTGCTTTCGAGAAGGCATATGGGAGAATTGGCCACCCATGCTTCCAAGAATTCATCCGATTCAGTAAATCCTGATGATTTGTGCAACACAGCATCATAGGCAGAAACGGATTGTCTCCAAGCGGGCGTGATCTTCACGAGTTCTCGTTATCTCCAGAATGGGGGAAATACTGCTGGTACACCTGCCGGCGTTCGTCAATATCCGTATGCAGATAAATTTCCGTCGTCTTTATGGAGGTAT
This sequence comes from Methanoregula sp., assembly GCA_041652215.1. Classification (GTDB taxonomy): domain Archaea; phylum Halobacteriota; class Methanomicrobia; order Methanomicrobiales; family Methanospirillaceae; genus Methanoregula. The sequence continues at coordinate 19,178 of JBAZHU010000003.1, forward strand.
GTCCCAGGTTTTCCTGCACCACACGGAGATTTTTCGATCGCCGGTACAATTCACTTGCATAACTGTGACGGATCTTGTGCGGTGTAATGCCGGGAGGGGCATAGTTTCTGAAAATATGCTGGATTGCCCGGGGCGAAATATGTTTACCCTGCTGACCGACAAAAAGGGGACCAGAGTTCTTGTTTCCGATAAATGCCCAGACCACGGAAAGGGTTTCATCGTCGATAAACACGATTCGTATTTTATCTCCTTTCCCGCGTATGCGGATGGTGTGCTCCTCAAAATCAATGTCTTCGATATTCAGGTTACAGAGTTCGGATACCCGGACGCCAGTAGAGTAGATCATCCTGACAATCAGTTTGTCCCGAGGATCATCGATCGAATCGATCAAACGGAGAACCTGGCTGTTTTTGAGGTATTTTACTTCCTGTTGTTTGATACGCGGGCGCTCAATACCAATCAAGGGGTTTGCTACGACGGCACCCTGCGAATAGAGAAACCGATAGAATGAGCTGAGTGTCGAGATGATCCGATGAAACGTTTTAGGTTTATAGGTACGCATCGTAGAGACAAACGAGAGAAAATCAATAACCATCGTGGGCGGAACATCCACACCCGTATCAAGCCGGGCATTTTCAAAATCCTTCCAGAAGAAGACCAGTTTGGTTACATCTGTGTGTCGGCGAAGCCACACATAATACCCAAAATGTTTAATCACCTGCTCGTAGCTGTCAAGTGTCCGTGTTGAGTAATTGCGCATCCGCAGGTAATTCCGGTAGATTTTGAGCCACTCCGAAAAATACCCGCTATCCATAGTCTAATCTTTTTTATCTCAATTAAATAAAGATTTGCGCAGAATATGTATTCTGTAAATTCCACCATTTTACAAAAATTGCAGGATCCGGGAATTTTGGACGTCCAGATCATCTGGAAAATAATTGTAATTCAGGGCCGGATCCAAATTGCCAAAACTGGGGAGTTTCCCTCATTTGACGGATAGTTTCCCATTTTACCTGGACAAAGTCTCACAGACATAGTTATTGCATTTTTCTGTCAAGGGGTGGATTTGCACCGAAACCTGGAAACAGGGTAACTGGAAATTTTTGGAAATTACCCGATCATGTACAAATTTTGGAGGATGCTGAAATTTATTTGACGACAACATAATCGATAAAACTTCAGGTACACGAGACCGTGTTTGAATTCTCAGACGTAAAACCTTCATATCGTGCATTCCTTGGCGGAACGCAAGGGTGTCCGGGTAATCCAACAGTGAACGTGAAAAAAGCCCTGTTTTCAATAAAAACTGCCAAATTTCACTACCATAATCGAACGATTAAAAACACCAAAATGTTTATCACTTTTCGATGTCATTACATTACTAAAAGGCAAGACTTATGGTAAAAATTGGTTATGTCCGGGTTTCCAGAGAAGATCAGAATGTCGAGAACCAAATCAAAATACTGCTTGATGAAGGTCTACACCGGGAATCCATCTTTGTGGATCATATATCAGGAATCTCCACAATGGAGGAACGAGAAGGGTTTGCCCGAATGATGCAGTTCGTAAAAGACCATGACGGGGAACCCATAACGATATACGTCTTTGAAATTTCACGATTGGGAAGGTCATTCCTCGATACCCTGAATATGGTCCGCAGACTTGAAATGTCAGGGATCCGTGTCTGGTCATTATCCCCTGCCGAATCCTGGAGCAGGATTGACGATAAAAAACTCCGTGATCTTATGCTCTCAATCTTTTCGTGGGTTGCTGATCGGGAGCGGGAAAACCTGATCGAGCGTACGAAACTGGGTCTCGCCCGGGCAAAGGCTGAAGGTGTGATACTGGGCAGGCCAAAACGGGTTATACCCTGGAAACGTGTCACTGAATTACAGGAAAAAAATATTTCTCTTGCGGCTATCTCCCGGATCCTGGATATCCCATATACGACGTTGTACCGACATAACTCAAAGCATGATGAGAAAAACGGATCATAAAAATTTCCGGATAATCCGGGAGAATACTATTTTCGGTACATTACTATCCAGAAAATCCTGATAACTTGAGACAGATAAACCAGAAAGATTGTTGAAATTCTTTGAAATTCCAAATCTAGAGGATACCCGATCCTGCACCCCTGATTCATTATTCCCTGGATCCATCCGGAGACTGGTCATCCGGGAGATTTCAGAAAAATTTCAGGGGGGATCGTGGAGGGATTTAGGAAATTTTAGAAATCCCTGATTTGGGAGTTACCCGAAACCAAACGCTTCAACGAACCAGATTGAGATCCCTGTCATGAAGGCCCCTCAATGATACGGCTGGGCAAGCCAAATCAGATAATACCGGCAATAGTCACCGAAACTGGTATTGGAACACGTCTTTTTTAATGCGGCAGTAATTATCGCTCCAGCATATTGGATGCACGTAGGGCCACATCATACCTTAAACAATTTTTAAGGTTTGATTCTGGAAATTCTCTGAAAAATCCAGCTCGCGGAGAGCCGAATTTGCTCATCCAATATTCTTTATTTCTGGTATCAATCGGGAGAATGGTTATCCAGGAAATTTTGGAAAAATTTCGATAAGTACCGTCAGAAGGGTTTTGAAAATTTAGAAATCCCCGTTTGAAGGATCCCCGTGATTCAGGTCAGGATTCTTTGTTTTAGAGATTCGTTTAAATGTTGATATCCTGAAAAAATGCGAGATTTGAGGCAGATTAACGAGAACATGATTTCAGGGACTTTTCTAATAATTCCAGATCACTAGGTCACGTGAACCTGCACCTCCAACGATCTGTTCACGTAATCAATCCACTTATAGATTGCCGGGAAATTCCGGAAATTTTTCGGAGGATTAATAACAGAGATACGGGGAAATTTAAAATTTGCACATCCGAAACCTGATAGACTTCAGGAATTTCATTTTCAGGGAAAATCCGGTAAAACCCAAAGGACTAAAGGGTTCTGGAAATTTTTGAAAAATCCGAATATGCCACGGTATACTGACGTGAAATTATTCAGGAAAATCCAGTTTATCCCAAAAAACACATGTCGGTTCATGACAGGTTCAAAGAACACCTCACGCAGGGGCAATACATAAAACGGTGCTGATATCAGAATGCTCGGAGAACATAAACACAGGTATCCGCGATGTGAAGCATGACAAATTTGCTTTGCGATTAATAATAAGGAGGTCTTATGAGGGGCTTTGCCTTGATTCGGATGAGAAAAACCTGTTTTTTGGAGATCCGATGAACCGGTCTTCCGAAACTGGGCGGGTTGAACTTGTGCTTGATCCTTCCGACCCCGATTAGGGCATTTCTCTTTGAGTCGGATGAACAGACAATCCAGTGATCGTACTATTGCACGATGTGAACATTCCAGCCGGGTCTTATTTGGTTGCATTTCGTTTTCCGGGACATAATGGGCGTTCTCTTAAAATGAGGACATATGTTTTGCACTATTTTAGGACAGAAACACTGGCATACTACAGGAATAATCCCAAAAAATCCGCCTTTTTATTGAGATTTTTGCGTGAACTGTTAGGATTTTAACATACTATAAACCATATAATGCTATACACTAAAAGAGTGTTTCCCCAGAATTCCACCATAAGGTTACAGTGAAAAATGAAACCGACGCTCTCGCACTGTCGGATTCAATATGAGATTATCTTCTGTATCGTACACACAATGGGGAGAAGTGGAGATTTAAAAATAAAATGCAAGTGTCCAAGCGTGGAACCAGGAATGGGTTTGTACCAAAATCCTTCCAGATATCTAGGTAATCATAGGGCTACCCGTTTGACAAATGAGCACACAAATAACAATTAGGGACATTTTTTCAAAGGGTAAAAACCGGTAATAATTAGGACAACAAAAAAGGCAGTTCTTAAAACAGGAACAATCGAAAATACTTTTCACCGGTTCCCACTACATTGAACCCCTTCATCATAATGAGGCATTTGTCGGGTTATATCATACCAATGGACACCAGCAGAAGGTGTATCGGGAATGAAATATTTATGTAAGTAAAGGGAACTATTGGTAATAATCCATGACCACGGATACTCAGTTCCTGACCCCAAAAGAAGTGGCAGAGATCCTAGGCGTCCACCAGAAAACAGTGCACAACTGGCTCCGCACCGGAAAACTCGCAGGAACAAAAATTTCATATCGTGCCTGGCGCGTCCCCCGTTCGGCACTGGAAGATTTTGTGGCACAGAACAGTAACGTACAACCTCATAAGACCCTACCTTCCACTAAAGAGAAGGATACTGAAAGTGTACATCCAAACAGTACCGTTGTGCCCGGAGATCCTGATACGGGTCCAGGCTCAAAGATGAAACATTACATCCGGGATATTATGGGGGAAGATGGCAGCGGACACACAGAGCGGGGATGAAAACGGCCAGCTTCAGTACTTCTCTAAATTTTCCTCCACAACCATAGGATAGTCATCATCCCCCGCCACCCCGGGATCAACTGCCCCTTCGGAGCACCGAGACGAACGAAACGAGTTTGAGTTTTTTCCGAACACCTTCCCATACGAAGAGTCGGAAGAGATCAAAACGGAACAAATCCACTTCAATCGTTCTCGGGCCCTGTCGGACCCGGGAGAAGAAGATCCATTGAAGAGACACCCAGATATTTTTGAGAAGGAACGAGATAATCGTCAAGAGGTACCGTGTCACAACATTCCGGGAAGAGGTTTCCGCTTTGACGATATTCCTCATACGGTAGGAAGACTCGATGGCGAACCGTTTCTTGTAGATCAGGTGTACCTTTCGGGGTTTCCAGTCAATACCGTACACGATGTACCCGAGATTCACATTCCCGTATTTCTTATTCTTACCCTGAAGGTACTGGACATCGATTGCC
>JBAZHU010000004.1:0-18698 GCA_041652215.1 Methanoregula sp.
GTCTGCGGATGCAGCAAGTGCTTCAAGTCCTTCTTCTGCACGGATCAACCTGGCCTTTTCAACCTGGAACGGGTAGCTGACCATCCCGACCACGATTGCGCCCTGCTCCTTTGCAATCTGTGCAACGACAGGGGCTGAACCTGTACCGGTACCTCCTCCCATACCTGCTGTGATGAACACAAGGTCTGCCGATTCGAGCAGTGCCTCAAGGGTGGGGCGGGCCATCTCAGCTGCACGCTTACCGACATCGGGGTAACCGCCGGCACCGAGCCCACGGGTCAGGGATTTACCGATAAGGACACGTTTGTCGGCCTGGATCATGTCCAGGTGCTGCTTGTCCGTGTTGATCGCAATCGTTTCCGCACCGGCGACACCCATATGGTGGATACGGTTGACTGTGTTGTTTCCACCGCCACCGCAGCCAATAATCACAATTCTCGGCTGCCCGAGGAAATCATCATCCGGTGCATCTGAGCCGGACTTGCTTACCTCTTTTTCAAGTTCGGCATTTTTTAACGCATCGTTAATTATGCTCTGCATTTCTACCCTCTCATACCTTGAATGAAACCTGGTCATTATCCTTTAAGACACGGCCCGCTCGTTTCTCAACAAGTTCACGGACGGCAGCCCGGACAGCTTCTGAAACATTAGGATACTCACCTGCATCCACCATCTGCTGGAGCAGGTTGATTTGCTGTTCGGGTAACCGGAGCGTGATTCGTTGCATCATTGTATCTCCATTTCTGACATATGTCTGTCAATTGTCATTCATATGTCTGACAAGGGGAACTCTTGTGTCTGACTTAACCAGATACTGCAAAATGATACACAATGGTATATATACATTTTGATTTGATTTTTTGGGCAGTTTCCAAATGCATTTATGAATTCCCAGCCTAGTATTTTTAAAAAAGACGGACGATTCAATGGCTGTTGATTTTCCCAAATCTGTGATACATGGAGGAACCGGAAAGCGGCAGCGTGAAAATACCGGGAAAAACCTGCTGGATTTCAGCGCGAGTCTCAATCCACTTCCCCCCCGGTTTGCGTGGCATTGCGATCCGGTGTGCCTTTCATCGTATCCGGATAATGAATACGTTCAGCTCAAGGAGTGTATAGCACACGCATTCCATAGGGATCCCGAAGAGATCTGCGTAGGGAACGGTTCCATTGAATTGATCCGTGTCTTCTGCTCGGTCGTCCTCTCCGGAAAAATGACCTATTTTACCGAATCACCAACATTCGGTGAATATGCGCTTTCCGCCCGACTCGCAGGTGCATCGGAAGCGGATACCTATGAGGCAGCCGGCGTCTCCTTTATCTGCAACCCTAATAACCCGACCGGAGAACTGCGGTGTCGTTCTGACTTGATGGCACACTTAAGGGACGTATCGTCACACGGGGGAATGCTTTTTGCAGATGAGGCATTCATCGAACTTGCAGATCCGTCAGAAAGCCTTGTGGCGGTCTGCGAGCCACCACTCTTTGTCCTGCGCTCACTCACCAAGAGTTTTGCAATCCCTGGGATCCGGTTTGGGTACGGTTTTGGAGATCCAGACCTGATTGCGAAGATCGAGACTGCCCGTCCTCCCTGGAGCGTAAATGCATACGCTGAGGCATTTGCTCTCCAGGCATTCCACCATATTGAAGAACTGGGAAAATCCCGTGACTACATCCAAAAAGAGCGGTACTGGCTGTCTTCACATATCGAGGAACTCGGGCTGCGATGTCACCCTTCATCGGTCAATTATCTGCTTATTGACTGTGCCCGTAATGTGAAACCGCTGTGTACGCAGTTGGAAACGTACGGCATCCTCGTTCGTGACTGCACCTCATTTGGTCTGGCTTCTTGTATCCGCGTGGCCGTGCGGACACATGAGGAGAATAAAATGCTTGTGGAGGCATTGTCCGCATGCGTGCGCTGATTATGGCCGGTGGCGCCGGAAGCCGTCTCAACAGGGGAGAGAAACCGCTTATCCTTGTCAACAACCGGCCGATGCTCGCTTACGTCATCGATGCATTTGCCGGGGCCGAATGTAATGTGGTAGTTGCAACGTCGCCAAAAACCCCTATGACCCGGAACTGGTGCCGGGTAAATGGCATCGATTCATACAATGCAGAAGGGGTGGATTATATTCTTGATATGGTAGAATCGGTGCAGGCACTTGACGAGACACAACCCCTCTTTGTGAGCGTATCTGATATTCCCTGCATTGATGCCGGGATTATTGCTGATGTCCGCATGGCCTATGGATGTTCAGGAAAAGAAGCCTGCTCAACGTGGGTGCCTGCCCGTATTGTCAAAGCCTGCCGGGGTGGCATGACTTACCATGAGACGATACAAAACGAGGAGGTCTGCCCGACCGGTCTCAACATCTTATGCGGGTGCCGGATTGCCGAAGTGCAGGATGAACTGCAGTTGGTGATTAACGATCCACGTCTGGCTCTCAATGTCAATACGCGAACGGATCTGGTCGCCGCAGAAACGTTTTTAAACGAATGTTCTGGGAATCCATAGGTTTTTGAGGCGATTTTTTTTTAAAAACGCATCGGATTAATGGACAATTAACCCCAATTCGTGACGTTACGCACAAAAAACGGCAGATGCTGGCGTATTTGATACGAATGCATATTAAGGTGCGGGGTCAAATACTCCTGTATTATGGTGGAGTCGCAGGAGATCGAGTTGCAGGGTCATATCATTGATTCAGGTATCATGACCCAGCTTTTTGACCGGGTCATGGACATGGGGGGAAATTTCGAGATCCTCGTCTTTGATGTGGGCAAGAAAAAGACCGATCCCAGCTATGCCCGTCTTAAAATTGTGGCTCAGGATAAGGAGAAACTGCGTGCAATCCTTTCAGAACTCCACCGGTTCGGCGCCCGGCTTCCCCCGGTAACTTCAGTCCACTACGAGCCCGCTGCCGGTAACCAAAACGCACCAAAAAATTTCTACACGACCACCAACCACCCGACCCAGGTCAGGCTTGCAGAAGAATGGGTTCATGTCGATGGCATTGAGATGGATTTTTTGATCGTTGTTGATCCTAAAAAGAAAAAAGCCCGGTGTACTCCCCTTGGAAAGATTAAGAAAGGCGATCTGGTAGTTGTCGGAGAGGAAGGGGTGCTTGTGAGTTACCCTGACCGGCCCCGGACAAGCAGCACCTTCGAGTTTATGCACGGTACGGTTTCTTCGGAACGTCCCAGCGAGACTCTGATTGCCCAGATCGCAAAAGAGGTAATCGAAGTCCACAAAAACGGGGGAAAGATCATCCTTGTTGGTGGCCCTGCGATCATCCACACCGGTGCAGACAAAGCTGTCGCGGAGATGATCCGAAAAGGATACATCAACGTCCTTTTTGCGGGTAACGCACTCGCGACCCACGATGTGGAATACAACCTCTTCGGGACCTCACTCGGGATGGACCTAAAAACCGGAAAACCCGTGATGGGCGGGCACCGGCACCACATTTATGCGATCAGCGAGATCATGCGGGCTGGATCTCTTAAGAATGCGGTAAAGCAGGGTATCCTCACCGGGGGTATCATGTACGAATGCGTAAAGCATGACGTACCTTATGTGCTTGCCGGCTCGATCCGTGACGATGGTCCGCTGCCCGATGTGATCCAGGATACCATGGTGGCGCAGGACGAGATGCGTAAGTATATCCCCGGATGCAAGATGGTATTGATGGTTGCGACCCTCCTGCACTCGATCGCGGTTGGCAACTGCCTGCCGTCAGGGGTAAAAACGGTCTGCGTGGATATCAACCCTGCATCGGTGACCAAACTAATGGATCGGGGTACTACGCAGGCGATTGGGATTGTCTCCGATGCCGGTACCTTCCTCCCGCTTCTTGCCGAGCAGATCGAAAAGCAAAGCAAGGGGAAAAAATAGGGTTTTCCTTTTTTTTTAACTGTCAGGATATTATCAGATGCCAGATCCTTTACCGTGTCAGCGGCATGCAATACGGCCGCTCGCGGTCAAGGACGTACTCCCACTCATTCTTGCAGGTACAGACTATCTCCAGCAGCGCCCCTATGAGGTCGCGGTCAGCGGAAATCGAATAATCGCGGATTCCTTTGGTGATGTCATAGTCGCACTTGCCGCAGTTGTGGGGCCCCCGCTGCTGCCCGCCACCCAAAGGATCGCAGGTCACATGCATGGGAGCGTCTTTGAGGAGTGAGAGCACGCTCCAGAGGTACGGCGGGCGGTAGTCTCCCTGTTTCCAGTACAGTTCGAGTTCGGTCCGTCTCTGCACCGTACAGGGATTCATCGAAACCATCTCAACGGTTCCTGCGAGGTCTGCAAGCGAGGACCTCATGTCAGTAACGGCCTCTGCCTCTGTCAGGAATGGCGGCTTAAACAGAAGGTAAGCCTTTACCCCCGCCCCGGCGGTATGGGCAACAGTTACAGCCTGTTTGAAATCTGCGTATGTGAACCCCTTGTTGATACACTTCTCCCGTATGATATCGTTTGTGGTTTCAAGACCGATGGCGCAGTAGAGCGGGGTTGCATGGGTGCCATCGTTGAGTTCGGAAAGAAAATGCCCGATGGTATCGGGAGTTATATATTCCGGTCGGCTCTCGGCAATCACAATTTTTCCCCTGAATGCCAGTGCGACCTCTTTTTGGAATGTCAGGGGGACCTCGGCAGGATCAAAAAAACTCCCCGAGGTAAAGATCTTAATCATCGGAAATTCATCAAGATTGAATTGCGATCGTACCCAGGCAAGCTGAGCATTCAGGTGAGCCGCAAGTTCTTCACAGGATTGTGCCCTGTACCGTTCGTGCCGGTAACTGCACATCCGGCATCGCGCCCATGAACACCCCCCGGATTCAAAGATAATAGTCAGGCATTCGACTATCCCGTCATCATACCTTTCTTTTCCGCGCCAGCATGCGAGCGGTTTTTTCAGACTTTCAGAAATCATTAACAGCCTCATAGTTGATCTTGTACATAGATGAAGAAGATCGTCCTGCTGGTATTGTTTTTTTTTATGCTGATCAGCGGCGCATCGGCATATCAGGTCTTCATTTATGCTCCCGATACTCTCACTATAGGAAAGCCCCTGGTGGTCAACGGGACGACCACCTTTGGCATCGGGACCCCGATCGATGTTGTTCTCTATCAGCAGGTAACCACCAGTACAGAAGTCAAACGCAAGATTGCATATGTCCAGTCTGACAACACTTTCCGCGTGGTCTTTGATACAACACACCTCCAGAAAGGGCTCTATAAAGTTGAAGTTCCCGCAAGCGGGACGGGCGACTCCATCAACATGCGACAGGTACGACTCATTGATAGATCCGACGAGATCAGTCTCACCTCCCAGATGACCCAGACCCTCTCGGGCAAGATCTACATTGACGGAAAAATTGCCGGTGATACAAATTCCGGTGTGCAGATTGCGGTGATTGGGCCGGATAATTCAGTTATTTATGGTCCCATGTATGTGGGTACAGATAATCTGGGTGGGTTTGATGTGGTAGTTCCCATCAGCCAGACCGGTGACTATGAAGTAAGTTTTACTGATGAGCTGGGGTACGTCGGTTCAAGAATGATTAGCATCATCGGGGGACATGAGACTGTTGCTATGGAAACGACCCAAACGGCTACGACCATTCTGTCTGCCCATGGGAAAACTTCCCGGGATACGCCGGTCTATTTTATTGTCCAGCCTATTGGTGACGCACCGGTCACTATCTCAACGTCGTCATCTGTTGACTGGGTGGTGGAATATGTGGATGCTACCGGGGACCTTCATACTATCAATGACCAGGGTGACGTTATGTCCGAAGAAATTGTTGTAAATGGTGCGGGTAAGCCCCTTTACTTTAAAGTGTATCCTTACAAGTATTCGGTAGGTACGGAGGTTTACCTCTATGCTGAGAATGCAGGTTCAGTTGTTGTGAGTCCGACGGTACCCGCAGCATTCAGTGTGATGAGCGCTTCCCCGGTAGTCCCGGCAGAGGGGGAGACGCAAACGCAAAAATCCCCGCTTGCGGCGGGAGGAGACATGGCCGCGGTGTGCATGGCTTCACTTCTTATTTACCTGCGCCGTCATTGAATCTGGCAGGGAACTTTTGTGATCTCCTGTTTAGGACGTTTTCCCCTCCAACATGTACCAGGAAAACTGCAAATGTAAAGAAGCATTTTTTATATTGCACGGCCAAAAGAGTAAAACACAAATGCCGGGGTAGTCTAGTCCGGTAAGGCGGTGGCCTTGAAAGCCACTGGTGCCCTGCACCTCAAGAGTTCAAATCTCTTCCCCGGCGTAAGTAAAAATGTTCAAATCTTTTCTAGCAGATCCGGTATTATGGAGCCGGTTTGTTTTTCTTGATCGCGATGCGCCCGGACACTGAGAACACCACACCCTTGTCGATAGATAATGACATCCATTTGTTTATCTATATCCTGGAGAAGTCTAAACCCGACATCTGATTTGTGTTTTTACACGTCCCGATTGTGGATGAGAGTATCCCGGATATCCCGCCGTATCTTTCAGGAAACTGCGGTAAACATAACTCCCGACCGGCACTGCTTACCTGTTGTAGCATGTTCCCTGCGGAACCGGTTGTCCGGAGCAGGCAGGGATTTTTCGTTTAATGAGTTGCCTAAAAAAAATTCCGTCCTGCCGGTACCATATCACTGTTTTTATGAGTGAGAAACACCTACACAGTACAAACGGATACGGGTGTGAATCATCGATGTGCGTTGCAGTGCCTGCTGAAGTGCTGGAGATCAAGGAGGGGAATGTAGGGGTTGTGGACTACGGCGACCTCAAACAGGAAGTCCGGCTCGATCTTGTCGATGTTAAGGTTGGCGAATTCGTGCTCGTGCATGTGGGGTTCGCGATCCAGCGCCTCTCCCGTGAGGAAGGTCTTGAGACCCGGGAGATCTTCAAACAGGTCTACGCTGCGCTGGAGGAGTGATGCACGAATACAGTATCGCTTACGATCTGTACGCGACTGCAAAAAAAGCAGCGGTCGATCATCATGCCACCCGGGTCAAAAAAATCAGTGTCGATGTAGGAAAGATGGCAATGGTAAATCCCGAACAGGTGATCTTTTTGTTTGATACGATAAAAGAGGAGGACCCGCTCTTTACAACGACTGTTCTTGCCTGCGCCGATGTGGAACCCGAAACGAAATGCCCCTGCGGGTATGCGGGAAACGAGATCTATGTCTGTCCCCGCTGCGGCGCGCTGCCGGAAGTGGTCCGGGGCCGGGAAATTGTCGTAACCAATGTCGAGATTGAGGTGGCGGACTAATCATGAAAGTTAACATGATGCATGGCGCCGGGGGCGAGGTGATGGGCGAACTTTTGCAGACCCTCACGAAGTTTACCCACAACAATGCCGGCGGAATCGGGCTTGAATCCCTGGACGACGGGGCCGTGATCCCCATCAACGGCACGAACATTGTATTTACCACGGATTCCCACGTGGTGCGCCCGATCTTTTTCCCGGGCGGGGATATCGGCCGGATCGCAGTGTGCGGGACGGTTAACGACCTGACAATGATGGGCGGGCGCCCGGTCGCGCTCTCGTGCGGAATGATTCTTGAAGAGGGTTTCGATGTCGCGAATCTCGAAAGAATAGTAAGCTCGATGGACGAGGCGCTCGGGGAGGCCGGGGCCTCCATTGTCACGGGGGACACAAAAGTCGTCGAGAAGGGATCGCTTGACGGGATTGCGATCAACACGGCAGGGATCGGTGTCGCGAAGACCATTGTGCGGGACAACGGCCTTACCCCCGGCGATGTAATCATTGTTTCAGGAACGCTTGGCGATCACGGGATCTCGATTATGGCCCACCGCGAAGGTTTCGATCTTGGCGAACAAATACGGTCCGATGTCGCGCCGCTCTGGGGGATGATGGAACATGTCCTTGACGCAGGCACTATCCATGCGATGAAGGATCCGACCCGGGGCGGGTTTGCGAGTGCAATCAACGAGATGGCAAAGAAAGGTCATGTGCAGGTCCGGGTAGAAGAGGAATGCATCCCTGTCAGGAAGAGTGTGAGAAGTGCTGCCGGTATGCTCGGCATCGATCCGCTTGAAGTGGCAAACGAGGGCAAGGTGGTGATGGGAGTGCCGGCTGCCGATGCGGACGCGATCCTTGCGGCACTCCGCTCGCACAAGTACGGGAAGGATGCAGCGATCATCGGAAAAGTTGTTGCCGGCTCCAACGTGATAATGGAGACTGCAATCGGTGGCGAACGGTTTATTGAGCCACCCATGGGAGACCCGGTTCCAAGGGTGTGCTAAAACAAATTTTGTTTTTTTTATAGGGTCAACGTTGTTTTTCCGGAATTTTTCCTTTTATACGTGTTGTTTATTCCCTTCAATCCTCTGCCATTCTTTGTTTTTCGTTAAAAAAAAGTTCCAGGGCCCCCAGATCTCGTGATCTGCTCACGCCCCAATATATCCCATTAACAACTCAAGCGCAGCCATCTCCTTTTTCCCGCCGCACTTCTGCACGATCCCCGCGTGGTAATCGATCAGTTTTTTCAATGCCGGATCCCGGTTCGCCCGGTACCGGGTCGCATGCACCGTCGCATCGATGAGGCTGTTGAACCCCCGGTTCACCGGGTAAACCGCTACTTCTTCTACGATCTCTTTTTCCAGCTCAAGCAGAACCTTGATCGCGCCGTCAGTTTTGCGCTCGATTGTCGCGGTAAATGCGACCCATGCATCGGCCCCGGCCAGCCGGTACATCGTCCGGCCCGCCACCGGCTCTTCCACAAATGCATCGTGAGGCAGATCCTCAAACGCAGTCCGCACGTACAGCACAGGATCGTGAATGATGTTCGCCACAACCCAGCCGTCGCGCTCAACGTTTTCCGCAGTGTGGCTGCCGGCAAAAAGGATCATGCTCGCTACCTTGTCACGGTAATGAATGCCAATGGGTGCCGCGTTGAACGCGGTAGTCGCAATCACCTCGTTAATACCGCTTTTTATGAGTCCCATTCCCAACCCTCGCCAAGGGCGATAAAGATCGCTGCAATCGTGATATCTGCGATAGAACCAGGGTTGATACCGGTATCAATGCACTCTGCATCAAAGGTTTCCAGCACCCGCCGTCCCTCCAGAACTTCGCGGGCTTTTTCCATGGTTTGCACTGCAACATCCCTGCCGTGCTTTTTGATGATGAACGTGTCAGGCTCGGTCGCAAGGAGGGTTAAAAACATCTCCACGATCGCCTCCCGGCCCGGGCCGATCTGGTGCAGGAGGTCGGCGCCCCGTCGGGTCAGGATAAAACCGTTGACCCATTCGCGGGCAACCATATCGTTTGGCGCCGAGTGCTGCATCACGTCAAGGAGTGTCATGTTCCGGTCGCGGAGCTCGTCGAGCGCCTTTGGATCGTTCACGTCCAGTTCGTCCGACTCGTTCATCCGGACGCTGGTGAGACCAAACGCCTTGTAGAACGCGACCGCATCGGAGACGTCGGTTTTTGCGACCGCTTTTATTGCGCCATCAATACCGCCGCCGTACACAAGCGGGATAAGGAGGATGAATGCGCCAAAATGCGTGTTGCCTCCGTTGTGCACATTTGTCTGCCGGACCGCATGCCCGATGATCTCGCCGATCCTTCCTTTTCCGGTCACAGCCTCCTCAAGTGCCGGCCGGGCAAAGATTGCGGAGGCAAGGAAATGTTCGAGTCTCGTATCGGCATAATCGTGGCACCGGTCCACGTTCCCGGGTTTCGGGAAAGCGCAGACCTCAAGCATCATTGCCATCTGTGCCCGTTCAGCAGGGGTCATCATGAGGGACGTCATGGAACACACGGCTCATCAGGATATCTGAGAGCTCGCGTTTCCGGCGCATATACTCTTTCTTCGTGAGCCCTTCCTGTGAGAGGGTCATGTCCCGGAACATACAGGGGGACGAGGTCTTGCAGCACCAGGCAAGGCTGCCAAAACAGGTGTGAGGGCCGCCTTCGAGCGGCGTGCCTTTTACAGAATCCAGTTTTAGTTGTGCATACTCTTCTTTTGAGAGCCCGATCCTTGATAGAGCCGGGATGAGCGGGCACTCCTTGACCGGCATGCAGCAGAAGGTAAGCGCCCGCAGGTCGCCGCCCCGACAGAGCTGTTTTGGGGAGTTGTACCAGCCCTCTTCATCAGCGTACCGGGTGATTGCCGCGTCAAGGCCGGCGAGCGTGTGCTCGTCAGACTGCCGCGCGAGCGAGACGAGATCGGCGCCGTGCGAGAGCATGTCCCGCATTTTATCGAACGTATTAATGGAGTTATTTGCGATGATGAGAAGCGGGCAGCTGTTCCGGATCTGCCGGAGTTTTGCAATGCCGGCGTCCATGAGATCCACATGCAGGATATCGGCCCCGGCCCCCCAGAGCGCACGCACGAGCGCCCGGTCATCCGCAGCGACGCCGACACGCATTTTCACCGAGACCGTGACCTCTTTTTCCTTGAGGGCTTTGACAACCGCAACAAGGGCCCCGGGATTTTTGAGATAATATTCACCTGAGCCTGCCGCGACCATGGGCGCCTGCCGGCAGTGGGCGTCGATCTCGTAGACCACGCGGTTGCCGAGGGCATCGGCAATGGCGGTAAATGCAGCCGGGGAACTGCCCCGGAGGTTAATCGCGGCGACCACATCGCAGGTCCTGAGCAGGTCAAGTTCTTTCTGTAACGCGGCCACCGGATCGTCGTACAGGAATTCTTTGCGCTCCCCGCCAGCTGCGATTGCCCGTGCTGCATCCATAGTGGGAGCATCGATCGCGTAACCTCCGATAAATGCAACCCCGGCATGTGCTTTTCGGTCGAGGACGTACTGTGCGTCCACGATACCGGCCATGGATGCAATGGCGATGGGAGTCCTGACCGCATGGTTGTTGATGATAAGGCCGAAGCGCCCGAATGCATCCATCATAAGTTCATATCTGTTGAGAGTTGCACCAGAAATGTGTTTGGATCTGACATGACGGGATGTGGTTGGGGATGCCTGCACCCCGCAGAAAACCAGTTTTTAAGTTGTTTGTTTCCCGTGAAAAAAGACCCCGCAAAAAGATCGTTTGGTAATAATTTTTAACCATTACCGTAATACTATTTGTTATATGGTTACGAAGGGAATGTTACTAGTGGGCCACGGCAGCACGATGCCCTACAACCAGGAACTCATTGAGTCGACCGGGAAGATGATCGCGGCCCAGACCTCCGATTTTGTCGTCAAATGCGGTTTTATGAATATCAACAAACCCTCAATTAAAGACTCGCTTGAGGCGTTTAAGAAAGAAAATATTGACGCGCTCGTTGTCGTGCCGCTCTTTCTTGCAAAAGGTGTCCACATCGAAAAGGACATTCCCTCCGAGATAGGCCTTCCTGAAGGTACAAAGAAGGGTACGTTTGTGCTCAACGGAAAATCCATTCCGCTTGTCTATGCCGATCCCATTGGTATCGACCCGCTCCTTGCAGAGCTGATGGTGAAAAACGCGAAAAAAGCGCTGACGCTTATCTGAAGCGGCATATGCGGATCCTGGTACTCGATACGATCCATGGCGGCTGCGAGATCGGGGGAGCCTTTGCCCGGGCCGGCCACACGGTCGACATGGTTGACGTTTACCGGGGCACCACACCGGAAGCGGCAGAGCGGGCAGCACATGAGACCTACGATCTTGTTGTGGCCCCGGTCCACCTTGACCCGGGGCACCCGCTGCTTGCCGGGCGCTCCGGGTCAGAACCGGTGATCCTCCATCATGAAGCGGTGCGGCAGTTGCTCGACGGTCATGTTCCTCACCCGATGATCGAGATCACCGGGGCGCAGGGAAAGACGACAACGGCGTATGCACTCGCGGACCTGCTGCCCGGGCCCGGTGTCCTGCATACCTCGGCCGGGACGTATGCGATGCCCGGACGGACGTGGCTCTTTAAAAAAAGCATTACGCCCGCCTCGGTGATTGCGGCCGCAGAAAAAGCGGCATCACTTGGCGGCTGGCTTGTTGTTGAAGAGTCGCTCGGGGTGACCGGCGCCGGCGACCTTGCGATCATCACCACACCATCAGATTACCGGTGCGCTGCCGGGAAAAAAAGTGCGCTTGCGGAAAAGATGGCATTGGCGGGAAAAAGCCGGCATCTCCTGCTCGCCCCCGGTATTCCCGCTGCGGGGCATGCAGATGCCGTGCAGCTGGACGATGTAGCCCGGGTCAGCGGCACGACCTGCACCCTGGAATATGACGGCCGGACCTCAGTGTTTACGAACCCGCTGCTCGCCCTGCCCGGGTACCGGGTTCCGCTCTCTCTTGCCGGCACAGCCGCGATGATGCTCGGGTACGATCCCACCCCACTCTCTACATTCTCCGGGGTAACCGGGCGCATGTTGGTAAAAAAACACAAAAACATTCTTGTCATCGACAATGCAAACAGCGGTACAACTGCTGAAACAACGATCGAGGCCGCCCGGTATGCCCGTGCCTGTGCAGGCTCACCGGCGATCACGCTGGTGATAGGAACCGTCAAAGGCGACGGTGCTGTCTGCGAAGGATTCCCGTACGACAGGATTGTATCGGCAATAGAGACGATCCGGCCCCGCATGGTTATCTGGGTGGGCGATCCCCCGGAACCAGGGAAGGAACCCGGGTCTTCTGCTTCATGGAGGATCGACGCCGTCTACCCGACCCTTGAAAAGGCGGAGCGCTGCGCTCTGGAAAAAACAACGACCGGTGCCATTGTGCTTGCGGTCAAGACCTGGAGATAAAAAATGATGCCAGCACGATTCATGCACCCCCGCCCAAGTTCGATTGTGGCCGCCCTCTATACCGCACGAGACCTAGAAGTGGACGTGGCGATTCTGCACGGCCCGTCGGGCTGCTCGTTCAAGCACGCCCGGCTTCTCGAAGAGGATGGGATGCGGGTGCTCACGACCGCACTTGCGGACAACGAGTTTATCTTTGGCGGCCAGAAACCGCTCGAAGAAGTGCTGCGATACGCAGAAGACCATTTTGCCCCCAAGAAGATGGCCGTCATCGGCACCTGCGTCTCGATGATCATCGGCGAGGATCTTGCATCGGCCATCGAGAGTGCCGGAATTTCGACACCGACCATTGCTGTTGACATCCACGCCGGCTTTCCCGAGAATATTGCCGGGGTGCTTGCGACCCTTGACGCGGCAAAGGAAGCAGGGTGGATCTCCGGAGAAGAGCTCGCCCGCCAGCATATACTCATGGGGAAGGCAAACGAGGTCGAGAAGATCCGGGGAGCTGCCTCGCAAGCGTATATCGAACCCTCAAGGGGCGACTTAAAGCATGTCGCAGCGCAACGGCTCCTCGAATGTGCAAAGAGCGGGACAAAGGGCGTTGCGATCCTGAATGCGAAAAAGGAGACTGCATACATGTTTGCAGACGAACTGATCGCGCTCCACGACGCGTGCCCGGATGCGGATATTACCTATATCGCCAACCTCGATAACCGGGGCCTGCCCAAGGTGCGGGCAGATGCCCGGAGGATCCGGGACGAGATGACCAAGCGCGGCGTGCCGCTGGAAGTGATCGGGGCGCTGGACGAATACGGGGCTAACGGCGACGCACTTGGCGCCCGGATCCGGGAGATCGCACCTGCGTTTGCATTTATCGCTGGCGTCCCGCACGCGATTGCCCCGGAGTACACGAACGGGATCGAGTGCTTCTCGGTCACGAACGGCCCCCGTCAGGTCGCGCCGCTCCATGCTATCGGCCACAAGCACGTGCTTGTCGAGATCGATCTCCACCCAAAGACGCTGGGCGTGCGGGAGATCGTGGAGAGCGAGTTTGGCGCGGTGATACGGAGCTTGGCACGATGAAAACGGTGCTTATCACCGGCGACCGGTCCGGCAGCGGAAAGACGAGCATCACGCTCGCACTTGCTGCGCTTTTAAAAAAACGGGGAACCGTCCAGACATTCAAGGTCGGGATGGACTACATCGACCCTTCGTATCTTGCTGCTGTCTCGGGCCGGCCCTGCCGGAACCTTGACAATTTTGCTTTAAGCGAGGGGCAGATCCGCGATATCTTCGCGTTCGGGTGCCGGGGTGCCGACATTGCACTGGTCGAAGGCGTCCGGGGGCTCTACGAAGGAGCCGAAGCGCTGGACGACACCGGCAGCACGGCCGCCGTCGCAAAGATCCTGGATATCCCGGTCGTGCTCGTCGTCTCGGCCCAGAGCATTACCCGGAGCGCAGCAGCGCTTGTCAAAGGGTTCCAGGCCTTCGATCCCGATATCAGGATCGCAGGTGTAATCCTCAACCAGGTAAAAGGCGGTTCGCACAGGGAAAAAGCGACCCGGGCGATCGAGTACTACTGCGGTGTCCCGGTGATCGGTGCGATCCCCCGGATGGAAGAGATGCAGCTCTCCATGCGCCATCTCGGCCTTGTCCCGTACCGCGAGGGCAGCGGCCGGGGGGATTTCGATAAACGGATAGAGGCCATCACCGGGATCATCGGGAAATACGTGGACCTCGACCGGCTCCTCTCGCTTGCCCGCGAGATGCCGTCACCGGTGACGAGAACCTCGCTCCTTGACCCGGCAGCCGAACAGCACCTGCGGATAGGGGTCGCACTTGACGAGGCGTTCAACTTCTACTATGCCGATCTCTTCGATGTGCTGGCCTCGCTTGGGGCAACAACCGTGCCCTTCAGCCCCATCCACAACAGGCTGCCGGACGCCGACGGTTACATCATCGGTGGGGGATACCCGGAACTCTTTGTCCCGGAACTTGAGGCAAACAACCCGATGCGCGAGGCGATCCGTGAAGTATCCGGAAACTGCACGCCCGTCTACGCGGAATGCGGGGGGCTCATGTATCTTACGGACCGGATGGTGCTCTCGGCCGGCTGGCAGGGCAGGGAAAACGAGATCTCGGGTGAGATGTGCGGCGTCTTTTCCGGGGAAACCCGGATGCCAGCCCGGCGCGTAGTCAGTTATGTCGAGGGAACGAGCAGCGCCACCTGCCCCATGGGAAAGTCGCGCTTCCGGGGCCATGAGTTTCATTATTCGGAAGTAAAACTCGCTCCTGAAACGCAGTATGCCTACCGGCTCTCCCGGGGTACGGGTATCCGGGACAACCTTGACGGTGCCGTGATAAAAAACACCCTCGGGAGTTATACGCATCTCCACCCGGTCGGGAGCCGGGATATGTTTCATACCTTTTTTGACCGCTGTATGAACCGGCAATAATTTTTCTGGGGTTGTAACAAGTCCAAAAAACCCGGATTAAAGAATAAACTACAAGACAATCCACGTCCCACAACACTTTATGATAATTTATATAGATGGGAAATACGTGCCCGAGGGCATGGCAAAGGTCTCCGTCTTCGATCACGGCCTTCTCTATGGGGACGGCGTCTTTGAAGGCATCCGCGCCTATAACGGCAGGGTCTTCAGGCTCAAGGAACATATCGACCGGCTCTATGATTCGGCAAAGACGGTCGACATCAAACCGCCGATCTCAAAAGAAGAGATGACTGAAGCCATCTGCGAGACGCTGCGGAGAAACAAGCTCCGGGATGCCTACATCCGGCCGATTATCACCCGGGGCGTCGGCGACCTCGGCCTTGACCCCCGCAGGTGTAAGAAAGCATCGGTTATCGTTATCGCCGTGACATGGGGCGCGATGTACGGCGACCTGTACGAGAAGGGCTTAAAGGCCATCACGGTCTCGGTCCGGAGGAATGCCGCAGAGTCGCTCCCGCCCAACGTAAAAAGCCTCAACTACCTCAATAACATCCTCGCGAAGATTGAGGCGAACTACAAGGGTGCGGACGAGGCAATCTTCTTTGATACGAATGGCTACCTCGCAGAAGGTTCGGGCGACAACCTGTATATCGTTAAGAACGGCGAGATTATCACCCCCCACACGCTTAACAACCTTCGGGGTATCACCCGGATGGTCGTAAAAGAGATTGCAGAGTCGCTCGGGATCCCCTTCCGGGAACAGAACCTCGGGTACTTCGATCTCTACACCGCGGACGAACTCATCTGCTCCGGCACCGCTGCCGAACTTGCCCCGATCACCTGGGTCGATGGCAGGGTTATCGGCACCGGAAAGGTCGGCCCTATCACCCGGCAGCTGATGGCCACGTTCCATACGGTAACTGATAAGGAAGGATATCCCATCGATACCAGGGCAAAAGCCGGTGCGGCAAAGGCTGTACCTGCGGGAAAATCAAAAGACAAAAAGGTTGCCACAAAGAAGCCGGCGGTAAAGAAGGCACCGGTAAAGAAAGCACCGGTCAAAAAGGCCGGGGCAAAGAAGAGATAATCTTTTTTTCAGTTGACTTGCAGTCACAGGGAAAACATCCGTTTCTATCTGCTGTCCGTTGCACAACCTATTTATCAGGCAGGGTAAAACTAGATAGAGCAACGCGCTGCTATAGTGTAGTCCGGCCAATCATGCGGGCCTTTCACGCCCGCGACTGGGGTTCGAATCCCCATAGCAGCACTTTTTCTATAGATGCTCGATGCTCTAAACTGAGTTACTCCGATAGTGCAACCAATTTTTAGTATTCACGCATACTTTATTTTTAATCAACTACTATCACATCCATTAGATTATTCATGATCGAATATACTGCAATCATTGTTGCTCTTATCGCTGTACTCGGTACGGTTGTTCCATACTTACTCCAAAGGAATCATGAATTAAACCTAAAAATTGCGGAACAAAAACGTGAGGCATACACTAGTTTTCTGAAAAACTTTACTGGGGTATCGGCTGCCGTCATGCACGATGAAGATATTTCAGGAAAAGATGTAGATCTGAACCGTATGTTAGCTAGAGATAAACTCGTGCTCTATGCCAGTGATGAGGTTATCCGAGCATATGATACATGGATAAGATATGCTGATGGTGAAAACCATGATTATGATACGGAAGGGGAGTTACTGACTCTCATGTTACTCGCAATTCGTAAAGATATATTAGGCGAGACTAAGGTAACCGTGGATCAACTATCCAATTTAAATTCCTTTAATCGCGGGTGACGCAATTAGTGCTACATCACATGCGACAGTGATTACCAGTCTTGATTTTTTGATTCTTTGCGCTGGTGTTCAATAACCCAATACATATTTTTCCAGAATTATTTGTTATTCTTCCCTTTAGGGCAGGTATCATCAGGGTCAGACTCAGCATTAAGACACGTAAATGGTGTTCCCTCTCACGAGACCTCACCACAAATTGGCCTCCCTAATTTCTGCGATGTCTCCCCGCCTCAGGGCCCCTCCGGGGCACGGTGGGGCAAGCGCAGTTTTCGCCACCCTGATCCGCCGCGGGGGCGCCCCGTCGGGGGCGGCGGCACTCCTCGCTCATGGGGGTATGGGGGCATCAGCCCCCATAATCATGATCCCCACTACAGAATCCGGATGATCCGGCCCGGACTTTTTCAAAAAAGGCCGGGTCCCGAACTGAGGATTCCGGAAAAAGAGTGGATCGGTTGCTGAGGATTTTAAAAAAACCTCAGGTCCCGAGCTGAGGATTCCGGAAAAAGAGCCGATCAGTTGCTGAGGATTTTAAAAAAACCTCAAGTCCCGAGCTGAGGATTACAAAAAAAGACCGGCATCGTTCAGCCCCCTCATCGGCTCAACCCACGAATAATCATCGCAAACCCGTCGGAGGGTCTGCGGATCATGCATCCGTGCAGGAAAAATGCTGGCCCGGGAGCTGAGGTTTGTAAAAAAAAGCCCGGGTCCCGGGCTGAGGATTCCGGAAAAAGAGCGGATCGGTTGCTGAGGATTTAAAAAAAGACCACGTCCCGAGCTGACAATTCCGGAAAAAGAGTAGATCGGTTGCTGAGGATTTTAAAAAAGCCCGGGTCCCGACCTGACAATTCCGGAAAAAGAACGGATCGGCTGCTGAACATTTCCAAAATAGATCGGATCATTGAGACCTGCCACTCACGGGAATCTCAAAAACCACACGGATATTTTTTTAAATAGGTAATAGATAAATCAGATAACTCATGAACAAGATTCACCTCGCTCTCATTGCATGTGCCCTTACCCTCTGCATCGTCCTTGCCGCCGGGTGTGCCGGTACAACAGGCACTACCAGTACCTCCGGCACCGGTCCTGTCCCCACGCAGGCTATCCAGCAGCCAGCGCCGGTATCAATAGCCGGAACACCCGTCCAGTACAGGGAAGTCAATGGCGTCAGGCTGGCGTACTGGGAATTTGGATCCGCCGGCGAACCAATCCTGCTCATCGAGGGCTTCGGTGGGACTGTTGCGAATGCGACGCCCCTCCAGGCTTCGTGGAACGAGACATTTCTTGGCATCCTTGCCTCGAAATACCATGTGTATGCCTATGACCACCGGGGCATGGGATACAGCAGCACCAACAATGCCACGCCCACGATTCCTCTCTATGCAGATGATGCAGCCGGGCTGATTGCGGCCCTTGGGTATGACAGCATGAACGTGTACGGGGAGTCCATGGGTTCCTCGACTGCCCAGCAACTGGTCATCGATCACCCCGAGCGTGTCCGGAAACTGATCCTGGACTCCAACACCTACGATGCCCGGATTCCGGAGTGCAGGAACCTGCTTGCAATCCTTCAGGAAGATGCATATGACCCCAACCAGACTGCGGGTGTCCGGGCCGAAGCACAGGCAAACCTTGCCTGGAACGGAACCTGGGACGGGCTTTCGGGCATTCACAAGGATACCATGCTCGTGGTAGGGACGGTTGACCCGCTGACACCCGAGTCC
>JBAZHU010000005.1:0-17766 GCA_041652215.1 Methanoregula sp.
TCTGAAAATTTGGCCGACCACATTTTTTCGGGCCGAAATTTTTTCGGCTCGAAATTTGAAAAACCGGAAAATTTTTGGATTGAAAGTTGAAAAATCCAAAAAATTTTGGCGCGAAAGTTGGAAAAAAAGGTGTCAGTTAGACAACTAACTCACTCCCCCGTCGTAAACCTGCCATGACCGGATCGTCCGGGATCGAAGTTTTCGGGAATTTTTTTCGGCTCGAAATTTTCAAAACCCAAAAATTTTTGGACTGAAAGTTCCCGGGCCGGAAAAATTTTGGCACGAAAGTTGGAAAATCCAAAATTTTTCGGCTCGAAATTTTCAAAACCGGGAAAATTTCCGGACCGTGAATCCCAAGGGCCGAAAATCCTCACCACATCTTCCAGATTCTGGTGAAAAAAGGCTATACCCCTGGTTTTTATGTTGCCCGGTGCACAGGTGGGAAACAATGGTGGCATACCCGGATGGCGATCCTCATTTCAGGGTCTGTCCAGAACTGCAAGGTTAACGAAAAGTGTTTAAATCAATGTGATGGAATGGATAACTATGAAAGATGGTCTGCTTACTGACAGGCAAAGGGAAGTGCTCCGGTACCGGAAACAGGGAATGACCCAGCAGCAGATCGCAGACATTATCCAGACTTCAAAGGCCAATGTCTGCACGATTGAAAAATCTGCAATGGAAAACATCCGGCGGGCAAAAGAGACGCTCGAATTTTTGTATACCCTTGATGCAACGCATCTCTGCACCGTTCATTCAGGGACAGACCTGTTCGAAGTCCCGGGCATGATCTTTGCCGAGGCTGAAAAAGCCAAGATCAAAGTGAAATACGATACAATCTCGCTCATCAACCGCCTGCGCGAATCGCGTCCGCAGTCCTACAAGGCCCGGTGTATCTGCGAAGACGTGCAGATCTATATCACCGATGAAGGAGAGATCTATTTCGGATAACGGCAGAATGCCGGATCGCATGTTCTGTTAAACGTATGGCCGGTTGTTGCGGGATCGGGTGATGTATCCCGGAACGAGGGCATACCTATATATCCTTTTTCAGTTAATATTTAAGGAAGCCGATATGGGGGTATCCCTGCGGTACATACACATTCTGTGTGTGCAGCACCGGCGGAATCAGACCCAGATCAGACACAGGGAATGATACTGCCGTGGGTATTTCCCCGATTGGTGACCTCCGCATTCATGCGGAGGATCCCGAGAAGGAGTTGTGAATCGTCACAACGGGCTGACAGAGTTGGATCTGACCGTGACGTACGGGTGGACGTTATCCTAACGAGCCTGTTCCCCTGAAACATCAGGGGATGCGTCAATGTCAGGGTCTTCTTTCGCGAGAAAAAGAAAACGCCGGAAATTCTTCGGATGACGGGATATATTTATCCCGGCTATCCGGTTTTCAGGGCAACCAGTACACCGGAAGGACAGGTAGTATCCGCGCAGTGCGGGTAGTTTTAGTGTCCTGCACGGTGTTACCGGATCGCGTGTTGGCTTACCAGACAGGCAAGTGATATCACTTCAGTCTCGGATTCATCTCAAAAGTTCGTGTCAAAGTAAAAATCAAAAACACGAATGTAAAGGATTGATTGACACATGCCAAAGATAAACAGACCACGCCGAGGCTCACTGGCATTCAGCCCACGAAAACGTGCACAGAGCCCCATACCTAAATACAAGTCCTGGCCACAGCACACGGGCGCTCCCGCGTTGCTCGGCTTTGCAGGCTACAAAGTGGGGATGACGCATGTTCTCATGGTCGATGACCACAAGGACAGCCCGACAGAAGGCAAGGAAATTATGGTCCCGGTAACGGTAATCGAGATACCGACCATGAAAGTTGCTGCTATCCGTGCATACTCGCAGGATACGTATGGCAAACACGCATTCACGGAGATCTGGGCAGAACCGCTGGACAGCCAGCTCTCCCGCAGGGTGACGGTGCCCAAGAACTACGACAGCGCGGCTGCAAAGAAGAAATTTGACGACGCCCTTGCCGCAAACCAGGTAGTGGAGATCTACGCAGTCGCGTATACGCAGCCGGCAACCATAAGCGGGGTGCCAAAGAAGGTTCCCGATCTCATGGAGATCAAGATCTCCGGTGGAGACTGCGCGAAACAATACGAGTTTGCTCTTGGAGTGCTTGGAAAGGAAATCCGACTCAACAATGTGATCGAGTCCGGTGCATATGCCGACATTACTGCAATTACGATCGGTAAAGGCACGCAGGGACCGGCCAAGCGCTGGGGAGTAGCACTTAGAAAGAGGAAACACTCCGTTGGCGGGAAAGAGCGTCACGTTGGTACCCTCGGGCCATGGAACCCCCACCACGTACGGTGGCAGGTTCCGCAGAGCGGCCAGATGGGTTTCCAGCAGCGCACCGAGTTCAACAAGCGCATCTTAAAGATTGGTGAGAACGGAGCCGAGATCACACCCGCAGGTGGATTCCTCAATTACGGTGTGCTCAGGAACGCATACGTTGTAATCAAGGGTTCCGTCCCGGGCCCGGCAAAGAGACTTATCCGTATCCGCCCGGCAATCCGCCAGGGTGAGCATGTTGTACGTTCGCCCGCGATCCAGTTCGTGAGTGTCCAGAGCAAGCAGGGGTGATCAGAGATGAAAGCGCAGGTTAAGACAATTGAAGGCGGAGTGGCAAAGGACATCGAACTCCCGGCCATGTTCTCCGAAGAGTACCGCCCAGATCTGATCAAGAAGGCAGTCATGGCGCTCCAGAGCACCCGAAGGCAGCCGCACGGCTCATACCCATATGCGGGCATCTGCTCGTCGGCAGTCGGCTGGGGAAGCGGCCGTGGCGCATCGCACGTACCCCGTCTCAAAAACGGCTCCCGTGCAGCCAAGGTTCCTCAGGCAAAAGGCGGCCGTGAGGCACACCCGCCGGTAACCGCGAAAGTGCTGATTAAAGAGATCAACCAGAAAGAGAAGCAGAAAGCCTTCCGATCTGCGGTTGCAGCAAGCATCCGTGCCGATCTCATCAGCAGCAGGGGACACACCTTTGAGGGTGCAGTTCCGCTCATTTTCGAGGATAAGTTTGAGACTCTCGGACGCACACAGGACGTTATCTCCGCACTGACAAACATTGGTGTATACAGCGATGTCGAGCGTGCGAAAGACAGCCGTAAGGTCCGTGCCGGTAAAGGCAAGCTCCGTGGCCGCCGATACAAGCAGAGAAAGAGCCTGCTTATTGTTACTTCGGGCCCCGAGTTCCGCGCCGCACGCAACCTCGCCGGTGTCGATGTCGTGACCGTTGACCAACTCAATGTTGAACATCTCGCTCCGGGTATGCAGGCAGGACGCCTGACCATCTGGACCGAAAGTGCAGTCACACGCCTGGAGGGGAAGTAACTATGTCGACCCTGAAATATCCGTTTGTCACAGAAAAAGCCATGGTGCTTTTGGAGAACGAGAACAAGCTCCAGTTCCTTGTCGACAGGAATGCCACCAAGATGGATATCAAGCGCGACATCGAGAAGGCGTTTGACCAGAAGGTAAAGCACGTCTACACGCTCATGACCATGCACGGCGAAAAGAAAGCCGTTGTCAGTTTCGAGAATGAGAAGGCCGCCGAGGAAATTCTGAGCCGGCTTGGCATTATGTAAGGTGGGGAACATGGGACATAGAATTACAACACAGAACCGGGGCAGGGGAGGCCCGACCTATCGCGCCCCATCCCACCGGTATAAGGCTGAGTTAAAGCACATCGGGGACGGGACAACGAAGGTCACCGGCTCGATCATCGATATCGAGCACGATCCGGCGAGAAACGCCCCCATTGCCCTTGTGCAGCTCGAAGACAAATCAAAGGTCTACATGCTGGTCACCGAAGGTATCGGGATTGGCGAGGTAGTATCCTGGGGAACCGATGTCGAGGTCAAGAACGGGAACACGCTCCCGCTCCAGAGTATCCCAACCGGGTCCTATATCTGCAACATCGAGTCGCGCCCCAATGACGGTGGCAAGTTTGTCCGCGCAAGCGGGGTTCAGGCAGTCGTTGTCGATAAGATCGGCGAACGCGTCGGTGTACGGATGCCCAGCGGCAAGACCAAGTGGTTCAACGCACGCTGCAGGGCGACTGTTGGCATTGTAGCCGGTGGTGGCCGTGTGGAGAAGCCGTTTGTCAAGGCCGGCAACAAGTACCATAAGATGGCGAATACCGCGTCGAACTGGCCACGTGTCCGTGGTGTCGCAATGAACGTTATCGACCACCCGTTTGGTGGCGGTGGCCACCAGCACACGGGACGGCCAAAGACGGTTGCGCGTGGAACATCCCCGGGAAGGACGGTTGGATCTGTGGCAGCGCGCCAGACAGGTAAGAGCAGGAAGTGAAGGGTATGGCAGCACCAAAAAAGACACAGAAGAGAATGCCCAGACGGCGTGAGGAGTTCACCTATCGCGGGTACAAGATCGACGAGCTCAAGGCGATGGGGTTAAGCGAACTCCTCCCGCTGATGCCAGCCCGTGCACGCCGCAAATTTAACCGCGGGCTCAACCGCTGCGAAGAAACGTTGCTTGAAAAGATCCGGGGTGGGGACGAGAAGGTCCGGACCCACGTGCGTGACATGATTGTCATGCCCGAGATGATTGGAAAGAGCATCGAGATTTACAACGGTAAGGAATTCATGAAAGTTGAGTTCCAGCCCGAATCTGTCTTCCACTACCTTGGAGAATTTGCACTCACCAGAAAGAGAGTTTCCCACGGTTCCGCCGGTATCGGTGCAACGAGGGGCAGTAAATACGTACCGCTGAAGTGATGGACATGGCACGCATTGCATACTCAAATAAGGTTGAAGGCGACAACGTCGCCAGAGGCAAAGCAAACGAGCTTTCCGTCTCACCTAAGCACTCGATCGAGATCGCCGGTTTCATCCGGCACCAGCGCGTCAACGATGCACTCAGCTACCTTGCCGATGTAGTCGCGCTCAAGAAAGCCATCCCGTTCCGACACTTTAACCGGAATGTCGCGCACAAGCGCGGTCTTCCCGGCAAGTGGGATGCGGGCAGGTACCCGGTCAAGGCTTCCAAGGCCTACATCAGGATCCTTGAATCAATAAAGAAGAACGCGGAATACATCGGTCTTGACACCGAGAACCTGGAGATCATCCACGTCTCGGCAAACCGCGGGCGCGCCCAAAAGGCGTTTTTCCCGAGGGCAATGGGTCGTGCATCCCCCAAGGCCCGCGAGACCGTGAACATCGAGATCGTGGTTCGTGAGGTGGCATAACATGGCCGTCGAAAGGAAATTTATTTCAGAAGGTGTCCGCAAGGTTCGTGTCGAGAAGTACCTGACAAAGGAACTCAAGCGCGCAGGCTTCGGCGGCATGGATATCGCACGCACGCCTCTTGGAACCCAGGTCACTATCTTTGCAGAGAAGCCCGGGATTGTCATCGGTAAAGGTGGAAAACTGGTCCACCAGCTGACCCAGGACCTTGCCCAGAATTACGGGGTCGAGTCCCCGCAGATCGAGGTCCAGCAGGTCCAGAATCCCAGCTTCAACGCCCAGATTATGGCTGAAAGGCTGGCAAATGCTCTTGAGCGAGGCTGGTACTTCCGTAAGGCGGGTTCAAGTATCATGCGCCGGGTCATGGAATCCGGTGCACTGGGATGCGAGGTTATCATCGCCGGTAAGTTAACCGGTGCACGTGCCCGTACCCAGAAGTTCACCGAGGGCTACATCAAGCACTGCGGCGAACCAAGCATCAATATCGTTGAGAAAGGCTACGCAATCGCCATCAAGAAACTCGGCGTTATCGGGGTGCAGGTCAAGATTGTGCCCGCAGATGCGAAGATGCCCGACCACTTTGCGATCATCGAACAGAAGAAGCCGGTTACTCCAAAGGCCGCTGTTGCCGCGATCGGTGACGTTGACACTGAAGAGCCGGCGCTTCCCGACGATAACGTCAATGAAGAGGTGCAGTAAATGGCAATCTTACGGGCGCACGATGTCGGGCAGCTTACCGACGTCGAACTGCAGGAACAGATGGGAAAACTCCGGATGGAACTCGTCCAGCATTACGGAAAGGTCAGTGCCGGTGGCGCGACCGAGAACCCCGGGCACATCCGGGAACTCCGGCGCACTATTGCCCGCCTGATGACCGAGAAGACCCGCAGGAGCCGCGTATGATCTCCTGCCAGAACGTGATAAGGCACGAATTGATAGGCCTTGACGTTCTGGTAGCTGGAGCTGCAAACCCTTTTCATAAAGGTGTATGCGGACGGATCATCGATGAGACAAGGAATCTTGTTGCCATACAGACGCAGGACGGAATAAAAAAGATCCCCAAACTGGGGAGCACCTTCCGGCTTCCTCTGCCTGACAATACCCTTGTTGAGATTAATGGGTCCGCACTGATACTGGCTCCAGACAAGAGGCTCAAGCGAGCATAAAAAAAGAGGATACCATAATGGCACAAAACATTGGATTGAACGTCCAGCCCCCCAAACAGGAGTGCAAGGATGTTAATTGTCCGTTTCACGGCACTTTACCGGTACGCGGCCAGGTGATCACCGGTAAAGTTGTGAGCGACAAGATGATGGGAACGGTCGTAGTTGCCCGGGATTACCTGCACTACGTCCGGAAGTTCAACCGGTACGAGAAGCGCATCTCCAAGCTTCACGCCCACAACCCGCCCTGCATTCAGGCAAAGGTGGGGGATCTCGTGAAGATTGCTGAATGCAGACCGTTGTCGAAGAGCACGACGTATGTCGTTGTCGAGGTGCAGCAGCCATGAAGGCAAAGCAGTCCAAGGTCCCACGGGCTCTTGCGACGGGAACGCGGCTTGCATGCGCCGATAACACCGGTGCCAGGACCGTGCAGATCATATCTGTCTTCGGCTACCATGGTGTACGGCGCCGTCAGCCCAAACTGGGCCTGGGAGATCTCTGCACGGCGAGTGTCCAGAAAGGTACCCCGGACATGCGCAAAAAACTCGTGCGGGCGGTTGTCATCCGCCAGAAAAAGGAAATGCGCCGCCCCAACGGCATCCACGTCTCCTTTGAAGACAACGCAGTTGTCGTAGTGGACGAGAAGAACGAGCCCAAAGGAACCGAGATCAAAGGACCGGTCGCCCGTGAAGTGGCAGAGCGGTACCCGAAGCTCGGCTCCATGGCGACAATCATTGTGTGAGGTGAAAAGGTCATGGTAAGAATTGAAAGTTCACAACCGCGCAAGCAGAGAAAGGCGCGGTACGATGCACCTGCACACATGAAGTCAAAGTTCCTCAACGCACCGCTTTCGGCCGCGCTCAAGGAGAAATATGCAAAGAAGACGATCCGCGTTGTCAAGGGCGACACGGTCAAGGTCACCCGTGGCGACCATGTCGGCGAGGAAGGACTCGTTGACGGTGTCGATACCCGCAACGTGAAGATCATTGTCCACGGTGTTTCGTCTACCAAGGTTGACGGCACCGAAGTCCCGCGCCCCATCGATGCATCCAAGGTGGAGATCACCAAGCTCAAACTCGATGACAAGCGCCGCGTCGAAAAACTCGGGGTGAAGGAGTAATGTCAGATCATCTAAAGAGGCTCAACGCACCTGATTCGTGGCACATCACCAAGAAGACCACGAAGTTTGTTGCAAAGACTGCGCCCGGCCCGCACAATGCAAACGCCATGCCGGTTGCAGTCTGGCTCCGGGACCAGCAGGGCCTTGCCCGCACCATGAAGGAAGTCAAGCAGATCCTCAAGCAGAAGGATGTCGTCATCAACGGAAGGCCCGCACGTGACCCCAAGATGGGCATCGGGATCTTCGATGTCATCGCTCTCCCCCGGGTCGGCAAGTACTACCAGATCATCCGTGATATCAAAGGACGGCACAAAACTGTCGAGATCGATGCAGAAGCCGCCCAGAAGAGGCTCTGCAAGGTCGAGAACAAGACGACTGTTACCGGTGGCAAAGTCCAGTTAAACCTCCGGTACGGGGCAAACATCATTGCCGACAACACCTACAAGTCTAACGACTCGGTTGTCATCTCGCTCAAGCCCGAGGACCGGTTCAAGATCCTTGAACACTATCCCTTTGCAACCGGAAACATGGCGACGGTCATCGGTGGACGTCACTCAGGCAAAGTTGCACGGATCGTCGAGATCATCAAGACGCCGGGCAGTGTCCCGAACAAAGTCATCCTTGAGGACGAGAAGACCAAGGAACAGTTCGATACTATCGCGCCTTACATCTACATGATTGGAAAAGAGACCGTCTCAAAATCAGGATGGGGGCTTGACCAGTGACCGCAATGCGAGAGATCCATATCGATAAGGTTGTTGTCCACATGGGTGTTGGCGAGAGTGGTGAAAAACTCGTCAAGGCCGAGAATATCATGAAGGCAATTACCAAGCAGACCCCGATCCGCAGCGTCGCAAAGATGACGCAGCCAGCCTTTAATATCAGGAAAGGCGCCCCGATCGGGTGCAAGGTCACGCTCCGGGGAAAACCTGCGGAGGACTTCATCAAGACCGCCTTAACCATCGTCAACAAGACGATCTTTGAGAGCCAGTTTGACAAGAGCGGGAACTTCTCGTTTGGCATTGAAGAGCACACGGATTTCCCCGGGATGTCTTACGATCCGCAGATCGGGATTTTCGGCATGGACGTCAACGTTGTGCTTGAGAGGAACGGCATCAGGATCACCCGCCGGAGAATGCAGAAGAAGAAGCTTCCCGATAAACAGCGCGTAAAAAAAGAGGATGCAATTGCGTTCCTTAAGGAAGAATACACGGTGGAGGTGCGCTAAATGGGTGGCGAAAGAAAGAAGATCTACGGTCGCGGTGCAAACGAGTGCAAGTTGTGCGGGCGCAAGCAGGGGCTTGTCCGCCGGTACCACATTATGTTCTGCAGGCAGTGCTTCCGTGAATGGGCACAGAAAATGGGCTTTAAGAAGATGAACTGAGGAGTGACTGCACAATGACACGATTAAATACCATTGCAGACGGGATGAGTGCGTTAAAGAACGCAGGTGACACCGGCAAGTCCGAGTGTATCATCGAACCCGCAAGCAAGCTCCTCGGCTCAATGCTGCGTATTATGCAGGACGCCGGCTACATTGCCGGTTTCGAGTTTATTGAGGACGGCCGTGGCGGCCAGCTCAAGGTGCATCTCACTGGCAAGATCAACAAATGCGGTGCAATCTGCCCGCGTTTCTCGGTCCAGCTGGATGAGATGGAATTCTGGGAGAAGCAGTACCTGCCCGGCAAGAACTTCGGGCTCATCATTCTTTCCACCTCGCACGGCGTCATGTCGCATGTGCAGGCGCGCAAGGAAAGCATCGGCGGCGAACTTCTCGGGTATGTCTACTAAAGGGTGCGAATCATGGCAAGTGTAAGAAAAGTCAGGATTCCCGAAGGCGTTAAGGTAAAGCTTGAGGGAACGCAGCTTATAGTAACAGGGTCCAAGGGCCAGCTGGTGCGCAATATCCGGTTCCCCCAGGTGTTGGTGACCAGCGATGGCAAGGAGATTGTCATCGCAACTGAATCCAGCCGCAAGGAAATTACCTCAATTGTCGGGACCTTTGAGGCACATGCAAAGAACATGTGCCGGGGAGTCACGGAAGGATTCGAGTACCGGATGAAGGTTGTCTACAGCCACTTCCCGATCCAGCTCAAACTGCAGGGAAAGAAACTTGAGATAGCCAATTTCCTGGGCGAGAAAAAAGCCCGGTACGCCGATATTGCAGACGGGGTCACCGTAAAAATGGCAAACGACGAGGTCGTGCTGACCGGCATTGACAGAGAACTGGTTGGAAATACTGCGGCGAACATTGAGCACGCAACCCATATCCGTTACCGGGACCCCCGGGTCTTCCAGGACGGCATATACATGGTACAGAGGGGCTGAACTAAAGCAATGACAACTGAAACCAAGCGACTGATCCGTGTGCGCACAGAGAAGGGTGCCGTCTTCAAGCGCGACGGGTTTGGCAAGAAGAGACAGCTCTCCGATTCATGGAGAAAGCCCCGCGGACAGCACAACAAACAGCGGGAGCAGAAGAAGGCGAAAGGAGCACTGCCAAAGCCCGGGTATGGAAGCCCGATCGCAGTGCGCGGCATGCACCCCAGCGGGTTCTTTGAAGTACTGGTTTTCACGGAAAATGACCTTGAGAACCTGGACACCAAGACCCAGGCGATCCGGATATCAGCCGGCGTCGGTGGACGCAAGCGCAAAGCCCTTCAGGACAAAGCGACCGAAGCAGGATTCAAGATTCTTAACGCCCGTGTCGTCAAGGTGCCCGTGAAGAAGGAAAAGCCTGCTGAACCGGGAAAAGACAAGAAAGAGACAAAGGCAAAAGTGGCCAAGAAAGAGGCCCCGGCAAAGAAAGGCGCCGAAACAAAAAAGCCGGTGAAATCCGCTTCCACGTCCAAGTCTGCGGAGAAAGAAACCGCAAAGAAAGAGGAGAAGGCCGCTAAGCCCAAGGCAAAGGAAGCGGCAAAGGCCCCGGCAAAGAAAGCCGCTCCTGAAAAATCTGATAAGAAGCCCGCTGGCGGGGAGAAAGCCCCGGCAGATAAGGCCAAAGCAAAGAAAAAAACCACATCCGGGGTGAAGAAGAATGAGTGACGTCGCCAGCCAGAAACGCCTCTCCGCATCGATCTTAAAATGCGGTGTCAACCGCGTCTGGTTTGACCCCGAGCGAATCTCGGATATCGAGAACGCTATCTCGCGCGAGGATCTGCGCGGGCTTATCACTGATGGCGCCATCAAGGCACACCAGAAGACCGGTGTCAGCCGTGGTCGGGCACGTGTCCGTACCGCGCAGCGTGCATACGGCCACCGCAAAGGTGTTGGGAAACGGAAAGGTGCAAAGGGTGCACGCACCCCGAGCAAGCGGGCATGGATCCAGAAGATCCGTGCAATCAGAAAGGCGCTCGTCGCACTTCGCGAAGCTGGTACGATTGACCGGCATCTCTACCGGATCATCTACCGCAAGGCAGCCGGCGGGCAGTTCCGGAGTGTCGCACACATGAAAGCACAGATGGAGATCATTGCCGGGAGGATGAAGTAATATGGCGACCGGACCACGGTATTTAGTCCCTTTCCGCAGGCGGAGAGAAGGCAGAACCGATTATTACCAGAGAACCAAACTCGTTGTCGCTGATGCGCCCCGCATGGTCGTGCGCAGGACAAACCGGCATATCATCGTGCAGCTGGTCACCGCCGAGATGGACGGGGACAAGACACTGGTGTCGGCAAATTCAGCCGAACTCGAAAAATACGGATACACCGGGGCAACTGCAAACACCCCTTCAGCATACCTGACGGGCCTGCTCTTTGCGGTAAAGGCAAAGAAAGCAGGGCAGGACCGGGCAATCCTCGATATCGGTCTCAACCGGGCAACCCCGGGAGCACGGGTCTTTGCCGCACTGAAAGGTGCGGTCGATGCAGGCCTTGAGATCCCGTACGGCGAAGGGATCGTTCCCTCAGAGGAGCGGCTCATGGGTGCGCATATCGCAGCCTACAATGATAAAGCCAAAGATATCGTCAAGAATGTCGAACAGGTGGCAGCCGCCATAAAGAAGGAGCTGGTGTAAATGGCATACGAAAAGGCAGAATGGCGCCCGGTCACCGGTCTTGGCAAGCTTGTCGCATCAGGAGAGATCAAGAGTATCGATCAGGTCCTTGAGAGCGGCAGACCGATCAAGGAACCCGAAATCGTCGATATGTTCCTCCCGGACCTCGAGGACGAAGTTCTCGATATCGCCATGATGCAGAGGATGACCGACTCGGGCCGCCGTGTCCAGTTCCGTGCCGTCGTAATTGTCGGCAACCGGAACGGGTACATCGGCTTTGGCCAGGGAAAAGATGTCCAGGTCGGTGACGCAATCAAGAAAGCGATCACCAAGGCAAAAATGAACCTCGTAAAGGTCCGCCGTGGGTGTGGCAGCTGGGAATGCGGGTGCGATGTAGCGCACTCCATCCCGATGCAGGTTGAGGGAACTGCCGGCAGTGTCCGGGTCACCCTTAAGCCCGCGCCGCAGGGTATCGGCCTTGTGACCGGTGATATCAGCAAGAAAGTGCTCGAACTCGCCGGTATCAAGGATGTCTGGACTTTTGCACGCGGACAGACCCGTACGACGATCAACTTCGCAAAGGCGACGTTTAACGCGTTAAAAGAAACCAATATGATCCGCACAGGAGGATCTCAGTAATGTACGCAGTCGTGCAGGTCCGTGGTGTGGTCAACACCCGCCAGGACATTAAAGACACGTTAAAGATGCTGCGTCTGCACCACATCAACCACTGCGTGCTCGTGGCAGACACGCCCGAGAACCTTGGGATGATCAGGAAAGTCAAGGACTACGTTGCGTTTGGTGAAGTGGATGCAGCGACCCTCGAAACCCTGCTCACAACCCGTGGCCGTGTGATCGGCGATGCCCCCTTAACGGACGAGTACATCAAGTCCAACTCGACCTTCAACGGCATTATTGAATTTGCACAGGCGCTGGCGAAGGGCGAGTCAAAGCTGCGCGACATCCCGGGCCTCAAGCCGGTTCTCCGGCTTCACCCGCCGCGCAAGGGATACAAGACTACAAAGCGCACGTTCGTACAAGGCGGAGCGCTTGGCTATTATGGTCCGGAGATCAATACTCTCCTCTATAAGATGAGGTGAACAGATGCCAACCAACAAACGCTCAAAATACCGCGGAACGCGGACGTGCGGCGGCGGAACCCATAAGAACCGTCGGGGTGCAGGCAACCGTGGCGGAAGGGGACGCGCAGGCATCAACGCCCACCACTTTGTCAAGTGGTACATGGAAATGGGAGGGCCGGTCTTTGGTAAGAACGGATTCTTCCATAACCCTGCCGTCACTGTTTCCTCTATGGATGTCGGGATTATCGATCAGATAGTACCTTCGCTCCTTGCACAGGGAATCGCAAAACAGGAAGGAGATGCAATCGTCTTAAACGCGGCCGATATCGGTATCGAAAAGGTACTGGGCAGCGGCCGGGTTACAAAGAAACTCAACATCTCCGCAGTATCCTTCTCTGAACAGGCAAAAGCAAAGATCGAGAAGACTGGTGGAAAGGCGCAGGTCGTCTGACCCACCTGATTTTTTGGTGAAATAATGGGAGACCTGCTGGATCGAATGGAACCCATTCTTGCTGCGATGCCCGCAGTCAAGAGCCCGGACGGGCATGTCCACTTCAAGAATAAACTGCTGTGGACACTGGGAATTTTAATTCTGTATTTTGCACTCACGAATATCCCGGTATTCGGGCTTGCATCCAGTTCACAGGATGTTTTCATGTACTGGCGTGCCCTGCTCGCCGGTGCAAGTGGTTCGATCGTGCACCTCGGTATCGGGCCGATCGTCACAGCGTCCATCGTGCTCCAGCTCTTAAAAGGTGCCGATATCCTCCATATCGATACGAGCGAGACCCGTGGACAGGTCATGTACATGGGTCTCCAGAAGATCCTCATTCTCGTCATGATTGTGATCGAAGCTGCCCCGAACCTCATCGGCGGGTTCATGCAGCCCGATCCCGCCATCGCGGCACAGTTCTTCGGAGGCAACCTCTTCGCAGTCTCGCTGTTGATCTTCATCCAGATCTGTATCGGTGGGATTCTGGTCGCCTTAATGGATGAAGTGGTCACCAAGTGGGGTATCGGTTCCGGTGTCGGACTCTTCATTATTGCCGGTATTTCGCAGGCTCTCGTGAATGGGTTCATCAACTGGACCGCAGTCAGCGATCCCTATCCGGTCGGGTTTTTCCCGCGCCTGTTTGCGGTTGTGCTCGATGGAGCAAATTTCATCCAGTATTTCGGTAAGGATCTCCTTGCCTTTGCCACAACGATCATCATCTTCCTGATCATCG
This sequence comes from Methanoregula sp., assembly GCA_041652215.1. Lineage (GTDB taxonomy): Archaea > Halobacteriota > Methanomicrobia > Methanomicrobiales > Methanospirillaceae > Methanoregula. The sequence continues at coordinate 13,830 of JBAZHU010000005.1, forward strand.
TCTACGTAGAATCCACCCGTATCGAGATCCCCCTTGCCCATGCACAGGTAAGGGGTGCCCGGGCACGTTTCCCGGTCAAGCTGATCTACGCGAGTGTCCTGCCGATGATCCTCGTCAGGGTGCTCCAGGCCAACATCCAGATGGTAGGGATGTTCCTCTCCAATGTAGGCATCACTATCCTGGGTAAATTCAACGGCCAGACGCCGGTGTCCGGCCTGATGTATTACCTTGCGCCAATCAATGGCCCGACAGACTGGATGTGGTGGACGACCGATCTCGGTCACGAAGCCTGGCAGGTCCTCTTAAGGATGGGGATCGATATCACATTCATGGTAGTCGGCGGTGCGATCTTCGCACTCTTCTGGATCAAGACTGCGGGTCTCGATTCAAAGGATGTGGCCCGGCAGATCCAGCTGTCCGGTATGTCAATCCCCGGTTACCGGAGAAATCCGCAGGTACTGGAGAAGTATCTTGACCGGTACATCCCCCGTGTCACGATCATCGGTGGTGTGTTCATCGGTCTCCTCAGTGTGTTTGCGAACCTCTTTGGTGTCATCGGGTCTGTCAGCGGTACGGGGTTGTTACTGACCGTGAGTATCACGTACAGGCTGTACGAAGAGATCGCCAGCCAGCAGATCATGGAAATGTACCCGTTCATGCGGACATTCTTTGGCAAGGAATGATGGAAAGGGACAGGCATGGCAGGAAAAAAAGTCATTATCACGGGTGTGCCGGGTGTCGGTAAGACAACTGTTATCAACGAGGCATTAACCAAACTCAAAAATGAAGGGGTGGACTACCAGCCCATCAATTTTGGTACCTTCATGTTCGAAGTTGCCAAAAGCGAAGGACTCGTGCAGGATCGCGACCAGATGCGGACGCTCGACCGGGCCGATCAGAAACGGCTCCAGCAGCGCGCCGCACAGGCGATTGCTAAAATCCCGGGGAACGTCATGATCGATACACACGCATCGGTCAAAACCCCCAAAGGCTATCTTGCCGGGCTGCCCGAATGGGTGCTGCGCGAAATCATGCCCGATGTCATTATTCTCGTTGAAACTGATAATGATCAGATCCTCATGCGCCGCCTGACCGATGAGACGAGGATCCGCGACAAGGAAGGTGCGCGTGCGATTGGCGAGCACCAGGAATTCAACCGGTCTATTGCCGCCGCGTATGCCATGGTAACCGGTTGTACCATCAGAATCATCACAAACCCCGCTCACCTGCTGGATCTTGCAGCCGCTGAGATGGCGGACGTCCTCAGGTAACCCCCTTTAAGGTGGACGTCATGGATTTAGGAAAATTCTGGGATAAATACGGGTTGTACATCGCGCTGCTCTTCATGTTCGCGATGATGATCTCGTACAGTATCGAGTGGCTGCGGGTTGGCGTGGGAAAGGGTCTTGATACCCTGTTTGGGCCGCTCGTGGATAGTTTTGGCATACCGTTTTTCATCCTGATCGTGATCCTTTCGGCAGCTACTGGCCTGTACTCATCGATTATCCAGAAGTACACGATCGATTACGAGCGGATGAACGAAGTGCAGGACCGGATGAAGGGGTTCCAGAAAGAGTACCGGGAAGCCATGTTATCCCAGGATGAAAAGAGGATCAAGAAACTGGACACAAAAAAAGACCGGATGATGAAGGAGCAGCTTGAACTCTCCCAGCAGCAGTTCAAGCCGATGGCATACATCCTGATACTGACTGTCCCGATCTTCTTCTGGCTCCTGTACCGGCTCAGCCAGATCCCCGATGCGACAATCATGCTCCCCTACCATGCCGGGGCGATCAGCCTGACGGCATCTCTGTTCTGGGTTATCCCCGCATGGATTATCTGGTACATGATCTGTTCGATCACGATCAGCCAGGTAATCCGAAAGGCCCTCAATATCGGGGGGATGTGATGCGGATCACCGTGAGCGGGCTTCCCGGCAGCGGGACGACCTCGCTCTCACGGTACCTTGCAGAGCACCACGGGTTTAGCATGATCTCGGCCGGCGAGGTCTTTCGCCAGTGTGCAAAAGAGAACAACATGGAACTTGCCGAATTCGGCCGCCTGGCCGAACGGGACCCGGCCTACGACAAGATGATCGATGCCCGGCAAAAAGAGATCGCGGAACAGAGAGACAATATTATTATCGAGGGCCGGCTTTCTGGCTGGATGGTGGATACGGCGGATCTCAAAATCTGGCTCTTTGCCCCCATCAGCTGCCGGCTCGAACGGATCGTGTTCCGTGACCAGATTGCCGATGCCGAAACGGCAAAGGCAATCACGCTCGAACGTGAGCAGTGTGAAGCAGTCCGGTACCGACAATACTATGACATAGATATCAACGATCTCTCCATCTACCACCTTATCCTGAACTCGGAACACTGGGGTATTGGGGAGCTTGGGGCGATTGTCGATACCGCTATTGGTCAGTTGCAGGCGGTTCGCGGAAAGTCCGCCTGACTGGTCTTTTCCGCAAATGACCACGATGACCCGGTTTTCTCAAGGAAAAACTTGTTCTCTTTTCACCAACCATCATTTTCATGTGGAGGGCATGTGCGATGAACCCTGAGGATATTACCGTCTCCCTGGTATGTTCGTGGGATGCCGATGAGATCGTCGCACTATATCGGGCTGGCGGCTGGTGGAAAGACGAGTACGATCCTGCGGAGATCCCCCGGTTAATCAGTGGCAGTTTTGCATTTGTGGTCGCTTCCGAAAAAAAAAGCGGCCATGCGGTCGGGATGGGTCGCGCGATCTCGGACGGGGTATCGGATGCGTATATCCAGGACCTCGTTGTGCTCCCTCAGTACCGTGGAAAGGATCTGGGGACGGCGATGGTTTCCCTGCTTATTGCGCGGTGCAGGGAAGCGGGGATCTCATGGATTGCTCTTGTAGCCGAGCCCGGCTCGGAACAGTTTTACCTCCCGCTGGGATTTGCCCGGATGGAGGGGCATGTCCCCTTAATCTACCATGGTGATCCGTGATGCTTTCACAGGAAGATTTCAAGCCCGTTACTCTTGCAGATCGGGCATTTTTCGAGCAGCACTATGCGAAGTACCCCCAGTCCCACAGTGACAATACCTTCACCAACATGGTCTGCTGGAACCATTTTGCCCAGTACCGGTACGCGTACGTGAACGGCAGCGTGATTCTCGCAAGTACGATTGCCGGTATTACACGGTTCCGCCCGCCGATTGGCCCCCGCGATCCTGCGCTCATGAAGGATCTCATCCGCTTTGCGCTGGAGATTGGTGACGATACCCCAATCGTTCTCATCGATCCTGCAACGGCGCAATGGATACATGAGCTCGATCCCACCCTCACCCTCGTCCCGGACCGGGACCACTTCGAGTACGTGTACCGGGCGCTGGACCTTGCAGAACTCCCGGGAAAAAACTACCTCAAGATCCGCAGCCAGATCAACAAATTCCGGAAGAACTGCCGGCACACGGTCGAGCCGATCACACCGGCAAACCGGGAAGAAGTGATGGGATTCCTGGTGAAATGGTGCGAGTGGAAGGGGTGCGAGAACGACCTCGTGCTCGCCCACGAGAAAGAAGCGGTTTTCTATGCGATCGAGCATTTCGCCGAGCTTCCCCTGCGGGGCCTCATGATCAGGGTTCTGTCACAGGTTGCTGCCATATCCCTGTTCGAGCGCCTGAATTCTGATACGGCGCTTGTCCACTTCGAGAAAGGACTGCCAGACTGTGAAGGGATCTACAAAGCAATCAACGCGGAGACGGCGACCCTTATTGCCGGTGAAGTGGAGTACATCAACCGGGAGAGCGATCTCGGCGTCGGCGGCCTCCGGGAAGCAAAGATGCGGTACCACCCGCACCACATGGTCGAGGTCTGGTCGCTTAAACGGTGAACCGGGCGCTCAAGAATTATCCCGCTCATTTTTTGCGCCTGTTGAAAATCTTTTTTTACAAATTACCGG
>JBAZHU010000006.1:0-17588 GCA_041652215.1 Methanoregula sp.
ATGGGTTCACAATGGTCACGGGACAAAGTCTATCTTCGGGCAAAACAGGAAGGGTTCCGGTCCCGGGCTTCCTACAAGCTCATTGAGATCCAGGAGAAGTTTGCCATTATCCGCAGGGACGACAATATCATCGATCTCGGAGCGGCACCGGGCAGCTGGCTCCAGGTGCTGCGCACGCTCACGGACGGCAAAGTGCTGGGGATCGACTTAAACCCCATCGCGGATCTTGAAGGTACCCTGTCCATCGAAGGCGATCTCACCGATACTGCTATCCAGAAGCAGGCACAGGAAATGCTTGGCACAGTCAGCGTGGTAGTCTGCGATGCAGCCCCGAAACTTTCGGGCCACAGGAGTTACGACCAGGCACGGGCCATCGCATTGGGCGAAGAGGCACTGGTCTTTGCCTGCCAGGTTTTAAAGCCCGGTGGCAATTTTGTGATAAAATCATTCCAGGGTGTCGATTTCCCCGAACTGTTGGCACAGATCCGTGAGCATTTTTACGTTGTAAAGAACTACTCCACCAAGGCCACCAGGAAAGGAAGCACGGAAATTTATATTATCGGGAAGAACTTTAAGGGTTGAACACGCCCCATGACTCAAGCACTCAGGGATTCCTACGGACGACCGGTGACAAACCTCCGTATCAGTCTTACTTCACGGTGCAACCTTTCCTGTATCTATTGCCATGCCGAGGGCGAGAAGAATCCCGAGTCCGAGATGAGCGCTGATGAGATCATCGCCATTATGGAGACTGCTGCAAAGTTTGGGGTTAAAAGCATAAAATTTACCGGCGGGGAACCGCTGATACGGCCGGATATCCTGAAGATCATCCGGGCGGTTCCGGAAGGCATCGAGTGCTCGATTACCACAAACGGCATCCTGCTTTCAGAAATGGCAGCAGACTTAAAAACTGCCGGGCTCCGCAGGGTCAATGTCAGCCTCGACAGCCTGAACCCGGAGACCTACAAGAAGATCACCGGCAGCGACCGGCTCGGAGAAGTGCTTGCCGGTATCGATACCGCGCTCAGGGTCGGACTGACACCGGTGAAACTTAACATGGTCGTCCTCTGCGGGATCAACGATAACGAGATCGATGATTTCCTTGCGTTTGTCCGGGGCAACCGCAACCTCGTCCTCCAGCTTATCGAACTGATGCATTTCAACAACTGCGAATACCATGGCGATTTAAACGGGGTTGAATGCGATCTTGCCGCACGGTCGGAGCAGATCCTCACACGCAGGATGCACCACCGTAAAAAATACTGTCTCGATGGTGCCGAGGTGGAAGTCGTGCGCCCGCTGCACAACACCGAGTTCTGTGCATTCTGCAACCGGCTCCGGGTGACTTCTGATGGAAAACTCAAACCCTGCCTGTTAAGGACAGACAACCACGTCACCATCAGGGAGAAAAAAGGCCCTGAGCTCGAAGCACTCTTCCGTGAAGCGGTTACCCGGCGGGAACCATTTTTCAAATAGAATATTCCCGCAAATACCGTGCATCCTCAAGAGGTGGCAGGATGCAGGTATACGGGAATATATTTACAATTTCGGCGTACACTAGAAACGTATGACCGATGATAATGACTTCCTCAATGTCCTCACCCATCTCTATGAAAAATCCCTGATCCTGCACGATACCTCGCTCTTTAACAAGACCCTCTGTTTTTATTTTATCGACTCTATCGCGCACATCGACTATACCTGCAGCATTTACGCGTTCAACTACCAGTCGCCGAAAAATATGATGGGTGCCGAGTACCTGCGCTGGCGCATTGATGAGGAAAAGAAAGGCGACCGCCCACGGTTCCCGGCGTTTGTCGCATGGCTCAAGACGGCCCATCCGGAAAAATTTGCACGGCTTCCTTCTCTCTGGCAGATGCTCTACGACCCGGAAGATCCCGCAGGGTACCGGAGTTTCCGGATTGTTCTTGACCCGGACAGCCGTCAGCCAATCCCGGCAAATTTCTTTATCGGCGTAATCGATGAGTTTTTCGAGCAGGATTTCTTAAAAAGCCTGTATGAAGAGGCCTCCCTCTCCACGCTCTTTAAGGCATTTCTCGCAGAACAGAAAACCTGATCTGACATGGACGTCAGCCGAATCTGTTCAGGACTTGTGGCGATAAAAAGCGAGAACCCGCCGGGGGATACCTCCGGTGTTATCGATTACATCAAAACTTTTCTTGACGCCCTTGGCATTGTATCCACGGTTACGGATGCCGGAAGCGGGCGGTGCAACCTGGTTACTGTGGGGCCAAAAAAGCCGCTCCTGTTCTGCGGGCACGTGGATGTCGTACCGGCTCTTGACGAGGGATGGATACATCACCCCTGTTCCGGCACCATAGAAGACGGATATGTCTGGGGACGTGGCGCAACCGATATGAAAGGAGGGTGTGCGGCGATTCTTGCAGCCTGTGACACGCTTGTTCAGGAAGGTCACGAACTGCCCGCGACCCTGGCATTTGTCTGCGATGAGGAGACAGGTGGCGATCATGGGATACAGTACCTGCTTGCACACAATCTGCTCTTGCCCTGCGACTGCCTGATCGCAGAACCCTCGCCGGCCCGCCATCCCTGCATCGGGCAAAAAGGGCTCTGCCGGCTTGACCTGAAATTTACCGGAACGCCCGGCCATGGCTCCCTGTACCCGACCATTGGTGTCAGCGCGATCATGGAAGCAATGGAACTGCTCGAATATGTAAAAAGCCTCCATGACCGGGAATTTCCGATGGAAGAGAAACTCCGGGGGATCATCCGGGGCTCGTCTGAGGTCTTTTCCGAAGAGTTCCACATACAGGAGGGCAGCGATATCCTCGAACGAATAACCTTTAACCCGGGCGTTATTGCCGGAGGCGAGAAGGTCAACATTGTCGCCCAGCACTGCTCCCTCGATCTGGAACTGCGGATTCCCTGGGGATGCAACATTTCGGATCTGGTCAGGGACATCCGTGCGCATATTCCGCACGGGACAATTACACGGGAGACCGTGCACGACCCTTCGCTCACGGACCCGGGCTGTGAATTTGCCGCTGTTGTGTGCAGCGAGGTAAAGAAAGTCTGGGGCGGGGACATCTTTCCCATTCTCCAGTGGGCTGCAAGCGATGCCCGGCATCTCAGGAATGCAGGATTCCGGGTGATCGAATATGGCCCGGGAGAACTCGGAACGCTTCACGGGACAAACGAGCGTGTTTCTGTTGTTGCACTTGAAAATGCGGCAAAAATTTACCGGGGCATCCTGCACGCGTACAGCACTAAACCGTCAATGCCCTGATATATGAATGCGGAAATCCGGGTGTCGTCGGATACGTGCGAATCCGTTTTATCAGACACCATAGCGAAGGGGGAGACCCCCAAAAGAGCGTCAGGTATGTCCCGATCGAGATCTACAGTGCAAAAAATGATCAGTTCTTCCGATGCTGCGCGCCAGCAAATATAATCCCGACCGCCACAAATGCCGCGAGTGCGCCAAACGGTGAGAGCGGCGTATAGGTTGTCCTTGTCGCAACCGGTGTTTCCGTCGCGGTCACTGCAGGAGTGCCGGCAGGCAACGATTCTGTCACATTCACCTCAGTCTGAACCGCCACTATGGTAGAAACGGTCGTAGGGGAGGTTACACCGCCCAATACCCACCCGGTATCAACCGGGGTCGGCGAACCGGTTACCTGATAAACCTGGGCCTTGCCCATCACCGCTTCTTTGTTCTTTTCCGCATCCGCATATGTCGGGCTGAGCGTCAGCGCTGCCTTAAAGCAATCCAGCGCATCCTGGTAACGACCCAGAGCAGTGAGCGCGAGACCCTTGTTGTTCCAGATTTCAGCATTCGTTGTGGTTTCCCGGGTTGCATGATCGAATGCATCGAGCGCTTCGGTATAATTTCCCCGTGCCAGGTACACAACGCCTATTTGGTTCCAGGTATCCGCATTATGGGGATCGAGATTTGTACATTTTGCATATGCTTTGAGTGCGGCATCCTGGTTTCCTGACTGGACATATGAAGAGGCAAGGTTACAGTATGCATCCGCGTTGTTAGTCACCGTGGCAGTGAGATTTACATACACGGCTACGGCTTCGTCGTACCTGCCGAGTTTGTAGAGCGCATACGCCACGGCATTCTGTGCCTCAGCACTTGTCCGTATCGTAAGGGCCTGGTTTGCTGCAACAAGTGCGTCTGAGTACCGTCCCAGCGCATTAAGGGCCACCGCCTTTCCCGACAAGGCAAGCGCATACGATGGATCTAACGAGAGCGCATTGTTATAGTAGGTAACAGCATCTGCATAATTCCCGGACGTTGCTGCGTTCTGGCCTTTGGTGTACCATTCAAGAGAGTCTTCTGCCGCCACAGCAGGAACCAATATAAAAATAATTACAAGCAGTATGCCTGCTTTTGCGCTCATCTGCATATCCGAAAATTCTCTTTTATCGCAGATGAATGTATGGTTTTTTAGTATCCCATGAATTATTCCGCGTAGTGACGGGGCGGGTTCCTGCAGCATCCTGTTGTGACGGCTACGGTTCCCCCAAGAATTGCGGTGATGACAAATGCGGCAAAAAACCCATCCGCATCCGCAATGACCCCGGCAACGAATGGCAGGATGGCCATCCCCAGGTAACTTGCCGTAGAGAACAAGCCCATGAGAAGTCCCTGGTGATCCGGCACACCGGCAAGATACGCCATCTGGGAGATCATCACGACACCGGCAAGAGCGCCAAGGACAATGAATCCCAGGGGAGATATGTAGGTGAGAAGGACTCCCGCCGCCATGAAGAGTGCAGACCAGCGGATGACCGGCACCGGGGGGAGCGGGAAACGGGAGACCACAAGGACAGTAACGATAGTTGCAATACTCATGCCCGCAATCCAGAATCCGAGGGTTTCAGCTGAATCCCCGGAAAATTTTGGAAATAACGATGATACGACACCTGTGATGCCGACAAGAACAATGGCCGAATACCACAGCCAGAGATTGTCGCGGATAAACGCTGACACTATTGCCGTATCCATTCTTCTTCCCGAGGAAACCTGACGGCTGCCGGTAACTGCACTTCCAGCCAGCGCCACAAGGGCAAAAAACGTGAAAATGCCAATCCCAAGTACCGGGCCTGCAAAACGCGCTGCAAGTATTCCGGCCGCGATCAGCCCGATGACAAGACCGAGATTGAGCATCGCCATGTAATAGCCGCTCATGCGGACATGATCGCTCCGGGAATTGATAGAGGAAAGTGCAGCAGCGACAAAGAGGCCGGCACCTATTCCTTCACAGCCCCGCAGGATAATTACTGCAACCGGCGCTGTGGCAAAAAAGAGCAAAACTCCTGCTGCAACCGTCATCAGGAGTCCAGCGCGTATGACCGGGTCAGTACCATGACGATCGGCAAGCACTCCTCCCGGCAGGGTCGAGATAAACGCGCCAAAAAAATAGGCGGCATAGATGGCACCCTGCCACGCAGACTCCCTGGCAAATGCCGGCAGCACCGGGACAATCGCGTTCGAGAGTCCCATAACCGCAAAGATGCCAAGACAGATAATGACAAGGTATGCCCTTGATGCCGCCATGCGATCAGCACATACGGTAGGTCTCAAGGTTCATCGGCGAGTGGGTCTGGATATGGTACCGCTTGTAGATGGAACTGGCGAGATCGATCGTGTTGTTCTCGTCCCCGTGAATGCAGAAGATCTTCTCGGGTCTCGGCTGGATCTGGCCGATGTAGTTCATCAGCTGCCGCCGGTCGGAATGTCCCGAGAACCCGTCGATAGTATCGATCTCCAGGTTGATCGTGATCGTGCCTTTCCGGCCCAGGGGCACTTCCCTCCACCCCTTCTGGATGCGTCTCCCCTGCGTACCGTCAGCCTGGTACCCGACAAAGACGAGCGCGTTCTTTTCGTCCTCTGCAAGGTTGAGAAGGTACTCCATGACAGGCCCGCCGTTGAGCATCCCGCTTGTCGTGATGATCACGCACGGATCGCCATTGATTACTTTCTCGCGGAGATCTGACGAGTCCACCTGCTGGAAACATTCTGCAAGGAATGGATTCATCCCTTCCCGGAAGATCAGGTTCCGGAGATCGTTGTTGAGGTATTCCGGGTAAGTGGTGTGGATCGCTGTTGCTTCCCGTATCATACCATCGAGATAGATCTTGACATGAGGAATCTTGCCAAGGCGCATCCCTTCTTCAAGGGCGAGCATGACTTCCTGCGACCTGCCGACAGCAAACGCGGGGATAATCACCTTGCCGCCACGGGAGAGCACCTTGTTGATGGTTTCATAAAGCTTGCCCTCTGCATCCGACCGGGCCGGCTGGAAATCGTTTGAGCCGCCATACGTGCTCTCCATAAAGAGCGTTTCGAGCCGGGGGAACTGGTTGACCGCCGGATTGAATAACCGGCTCTTGCTGTAGTTGAAATCCCCGGTAAAGGCGATGTTATACAGACCGTCGCCTACGTGGAAATGAGCGATTGCAGAGCCCAGAATGTGACCGGCATTGTGGAAGGTAAGCTTGATATCCGGCGCTATATCGGTCACGCTGCCATAGTTCAGGGTAATCGAATGCTGGATGTAGGTCTTGACCTCGTTTGAGCTGTACGGGATCTTCCGGCCTTCCTTGTTAATGACATCGAGGTAGTCCAGCTGGAGCATGGCAGAGAGATCCCGGGTCGGGGGAGTCGAGTAGACCGGGCCTTCGTATCCATACTTGTAGAGGAGGGGGACGAGCGCACAGTGATCGAGATGCGCGTGGGTGAGGACAACCGCGTCGAGCTGAGCCAGGGGATGGATCTCAGGAACATACAGATACGGGGTACCATTTGAGTTGTCGGGTTTCTCCCCGCAATCGATCAGCACACGGCTGTCCGGGGTGGTCAGCAAAAATGCAGCCCGTCCAACTTCGCGACAACAGCCAAGGGTGGTGACACGCACCCACTGATCTTTTTTTGTCGCATCCTTATTTGCTTCGTCGCGACCCGGGATATCCCGGTGGATTCTTCTCCCGATTGTGCGCAGGAACTGCTTGCGCTCTTCATTGACCGAGCGCAGGTACTGGCGTACCTGCTTTACGGTGCTGCTTTCGATGGGCGGGGTGCGGACGACTTTTGGGGTCCAGCCGATATGCCGGGTAATATCACGGAGCGTGATCCCGTTTTTCCCGATTACAACACCGGGCTTCTCCGCTTCAATCAGGACTTCCCCGGTATCAGGATCAAAAAAGATATCCGTGATACCAGCGGACTCAGGGACAACAGCCCTGATCTCAGATGCCGCCTTCTCCGGATCTTCAAGAATGGTCGGGCGGATAACGATCCTTTTACGGAGATCCCGGGCAAGGATCCGGATCAGGTCGGCCTCATCGGCAAACCGTTTGGGGTCATCGGTGTAAATGACCAGCTCCGGGCCTTCAAATTCTACCTCTTTTACCGTGATGCCGGCAGGCACCTTCTCGTTGATCTTGTCTTTGAGATCTTTGAGCCGTTCTTCAATCAACATAATACGAAACGTCCTAAAAAAAGATTATGCGGGATTTTTGACGAGATATTTTTTGAGTGCATCTTCGCCAAGTTCCTGGTACTTGTCTTTGGTGATGACCACAACGTGGATACCTTCACCGGATCCGGCATCGCGTTTCATTGCAGACTTAAGTGCCCGGATCGCAAGCTCGATTGCTCCATCCTCATTCATATTCGGGACGTACCGGTCTTCCAGCACACCATAGGCCATGGGCGAACCGGAGCCGGTCGAGACAATATCCTCTTCTTTTGTTGCCCCACCCATCGCATCGACCGAGTAGACACTGGGCCCGTGCTCATCAATGCCGCCGACAAGCAGCTGGACATAATACGGCATATACCGGTTCTGGTTTAAGTAGTTGGAGAGAAGGGTCGAAGCCGCCCCGACCGTGATCGCCCGCGACCTGCGTATCTGGTACAGGTTGCACTCGACCGTAATGATCCGGGCCAGTTGCTGGGCGTCACCTACACCACCGGCAATTGTCATCCCGATGCGGTTTGCAATCTGGTAGACCTTCTTTGCACGCTTGCTTGCAATCATGTATCCCATGGTTGCACGTTTCTCTGTGGCAAGGATCACTCCTCCGGCAAATACCAGACCCACCGTAGTAGTCCCTGTCATAGATTCCTGGGAATGTTCAGGCATATTACACCTCGAAAAACAAATGAACGCTAAAAATCAAATAAAAGCGTTTTATGGTACAAGATGACATCGGGAAATTTAAAGGTTGTTATTCTGCGTCCTCTTTACAGAGGACACGGATAAGATCGCGGTCATAAAGCATGGCCACGAGACGCTTGTCGCCATTGACCACCGGCAGCTGGTCGACTCTCGATCGGCGCATCTTTAACGCACACTCGCTGACCTCGGCATTCTTGGGCACGGCAACGACGTTTTTCACCATGGCAAGTTTTACCGGCCGGTTGGGCAGCTGCACCCGTGAAATCCCAAAACTGATAGTGTGGTTGTCCCGTATGCTCTCCCACGTCCATTCATCGTCATCGGTACCATTGGAGAAATCACTCACGCCAACCGAATCCTCAATGCTGGAATTCCGGATGAGATCGCGCTCAGAGATGATACCCTGCAGTACGCTGTCAGAATTCAGGATCGGGATGGCATCGACGCCCGAGATTTCCATGACGCGCCCTACAAGCGGGAGAGGGGTATCTTCCCAGAGTGCGAAGGTCGTGCTCGTATAGGCATCCTTGATCTCCTCTTTTATCTTCATCTGGGCAATCGCATGGATAAGGTCAGCGACCGAGAGCAGGCCGATAAGTTTGCCATCCTCGACCACCGGCAGCCGCCGGATCCGGTGCGTGACAAGCAGCCGGGCGGCCTTGCGAATATCGGCATCGGGTTCAATGGTAACCGGCTTTGAGGTCATCAGGAGCCCGAGCTGAGTTTCTTCCGGTTTGCCCAGCAGATCCTTTCTTGTAATGATGCCGACAAGTTTCTTGTTTTTTAAGACAGGGACGCCGGAAATACCGGTCCTTTTGAGGATCTTGAGGACATCGTCACGGTTACCGGGAATGTCTACATGAACAACATCCGCGGTCATGTAATCTTTTACGAGCATTTCCGTTATGATCTCACCACCATGGTCGTGACCGTGCTGTGTGTGATAATATACGCGCTGACACTCCCGACCAGCAGACGATCTGTCTGGCTTTTCCCATGGGAGCCGGCAATAATGAGATCTACCTTCTCGCTCTGTGCAAGCGAAATAATTTCAGTTCCCGCATGGCCCTGTTTCATATGTGTTACAAGGGCAACCCCGCTTTTTGCTGCGGCCTTTTTTGCCTTCTCAAGAACGGAATTTCCCTCCGTCTCAAGAACGCGGTACATAATTTCAACAGTATTATCTGAAGGGAGAGATGAAAAGAGGCCGGTTTCGACCACATAGACGGCATGAAGCCTGGCATTCCATACCTTTGCTTCATCGACAGCACGTTCGATTGCCCGGTCACTTGCTTCTGAACCATCGATTGCAACGAGTATGTTAGTAAACACTGGCATCACCCAAAACAAACATGCCATTTTTATTGAATTTACAAATTAAAAACGTTGTTCCTTATTTTACTGCCCGGAGCCCGTTTTACAATGGAGGCTATAGGATCGCGGCTGAAAGCAAGCGCAGAATGGGATGGATCCAGCGTAAAAAGGGCTGCGCTCCCACCTTTACGGATAAAAAACGGCGATCCTGACAACTGAGATCCCGCTACTGCAGTGCGGAGCACGGTGTTTGGATCGAGATGGTACACTGTTGCGGCAAATGCCATCTCCGAAAACATATCCGGCGGGACAAACATTGCATTATCCGTGCCGAGCATCACCGTGCACCCGAGATCGAGCATCAGGTGCAGCGGGGGATGCCGGGCCGATTCAGTCACCCCGAGTATCCAGTTGGAACGCGGGCAGACTGCAATCGGGATCTCTTTATCCGCACATTCCCGGATCTGTTTTTTTGTCGCATGGGTCATGTGAATGAGCAGATCCGGTTCAAACGAGAGTGCAGCATCGACATCATCCTTATCCCGCTCTCCTGCATGAAACGCGATCTTTTTACCGGCTTTGCGTGCCGCACTGACCTGCTGATCGATACCGATCACATCCCGGGTGCTGCTGATCCCAAGGCCGTCCGCATCCGCTTCGCCACCTTCCCGGCCGAAAATAACCGGTAGAAAGTCAAGACCGGCCGATGCCTCCTGGAGGGCATGAACCCCTTGCCTGCCTCCTTCCCGAAAATCCGCACACCCGTACGTTCCGGAACCCATCATATCGGATATGGCTGCCCGCATTGCCGCGACCAGTTCCCGGTGCGATGCGGCAGCAAGGAGCCGGTGCTTGAGGCCGTCGGGAGGAGTCACCATGCTGACCAGATCGCCGGTAGTCCCGCAGTCCATGGCGATAGTGTCGGCAAGATGGGTATGGGCATTAAAGAACGCCGGGCAGATCCAGACCGGAGGGGCCCGGGGGTTTTCCTCGATCGCAGTAATCCTGCCATCTTCGATCACAATATCGACCGGCCCGAGCGCGAGCTCCTCACCAAGCAGCGCCTGACCGGATACAATCTGAGGGACGTTCATAGGATGTCGTGACTCTCCTTTATATATCGAAAAATGAAATATATTTGCATGGCAAAGAAACAAGGCGGAAGATTACTTTCATCGGCGGGTCTCGTCAATTACTACGAGAGCGAGGACCGGCGGGCAGTCCATATCAGTCCCATAACGGTCATAGCAGTTGCCGCAGTCATCGGTATCATCACCATTGTCCTCAATCTTCTTTATTCAACAGCCACGTAAACCCGACCCACCGTTCCGGGTCGGATCAATTTTTCTTTTTCTCTCTCACTCATGACTGGCAGGTCGTTTTGAGAAGCCGCCGGGTGATATCCTCGTCTTTTGAGAAATACAGGTTATCGTGGCCGGTCCATGACGGGCAGTTGCGGAAATGAACGGCCGGGACACCGTTGTTGCTCTCGCCCATCATAAAGTTTGCAAACCCTGCGATCTCATCTACCACCGCTTCTTCGGTGATCTTGAGTTCGTGACCGAAAAGATCGGTGTCGCCCCGGAAATCCCGGATGGCGGTAAACCCGCTCCATCCAATGGCATGGCCGGTCTGGCCACGCCGGAAGGATCGCCCGCAGGTATCGGTGATGATAACACCGGCATTTTTCCCGGTGATTGTTTTGATCTCGTCCCTGACTTCTGCTGCCGCTTTCATCGGGTCGGGAGGCAGGAATATCACCATGCCGTCATCGATATTGCTCTGGTCGACCCCTGCCCGCACCCCGATGTGGCCGAAAGAAAGTTCGGAGAGGATAAACGGGTGCTCCATGATAATATCCTGCGAGGCGTCAAGCACGGCCTGGACAAAACGGGGATCTTCTCCATTGAGTTTTGCCAGACGCTGCGCCCGCTCTGATGGCGTGATCTGCGCAAGTGGTTTGGTATATCCTTTGGATTTCGAGTACACGGTTGAGGCAAGGGAGATAATATCGCCATCCTCTACCTTTACCCGTTCGCAGATCATCGCTGCAAGATTATCACCGGCCCTGATAAGCGGGAGTCCACGTATACCCGTGACGACAATATTTTCCATAGTACCGGTTCTATGAGTTGACCGCACGATATAGGGATTTCGTTTGATGTTTTGCCGCCCGGTAAGGACCCCTGGTCGGGAGATCCTGACCTGATAATTTCTGCACCTGAATAAATGACCTGATGAGTCGGTCTCGCTGCTTATATAGGAATACCAATATATTTTTATAAGGGATGCACTTATCACCACATAATTATGTACCATATCCTCCGGTGTCCGGGGTGCAGGACCTTTACGTACGTGGACCGGTTCCAGAAGTGGAAACTCTGCCCGGCCTGCGGTCACGCGTACGAAGTCGCAAAAGTTCCTGCATATCTGGAAGTGGAGGACTATCACGATGCCGAACATATCATAAAGCAGATGGAAAAGCACCTGCACGCCCATAAAAAAAAGGATTTTACTCCGGAAGAGTCCGTGGATCTGCGCCGGTATTATGCCGAGTGGTTCAGGAAGAAGTGCCATTAATGGAACGCTTTTTTGCCCGCGCCTCATGCTGCACCAGCATGAATAACCGGTCTGGTGGAACCGGAGTATCAGTGTGGTTTTCTAAAAAGTGCAGGTGCGTTACCGGTTTTTCCGGGAAAAAAAGAGGTATCTGGCTGAAAATAATTTTAAGAATGTTGGATCGCGAGCGGGGAATTCCGGAAAAATCCCGGCCAAAGGGGTCACCCCCACCCCCCATCATCAGCTGCCACCCCCACATTATCAGCCAAAAGCAGGGGGTCACCCCCCCATCTCCACCGCATGGCACATTATTTCCCATGGGTTTCCGACGGTTGACCCGGTTTTACCTGACAATAAAACGAGGGGGGGCCCCCACCTCCACAATACTTGGGACCCCCCTACCCCCCACCACCTTTTTCGGAGCAGTGAAAGCCACCCCCACCTCAGGGCGGGAAGGGTGGGGGCTACCCCTCCGGCTCCAGCATCCCGACCGGTTGTTCGCGTGGAGCCTTCGGTGGAAGAGGAGGGCACCCCGACCGTACCCTGATGGTGGCAGGGGTGGCTGTACTTGCCATGAGGTGGGGGTGACCCCTTTGATGGGACGGGTCGGGGGTACCCCTGCCAGTCTTTGTGCAGAAAAAGATCCCACCCCCACCCATTCATGAACATGGTGGCCCCCTGCCCTGTGTATGAATGGTGGGGGTGACCAACCGGAACAAAAGGTGATCCCCCTCATCTTTGCAATCCCAAGCGCAGGACCCGGGCCAATGGTTACAAGAAACGATCGGATCGCGGACTGATGATTCCGGAAAAAAAGGCTGACTCATCAGCTGATGATTTTTAAAAAGAGTTCATCAGCGTTACCGGACTTTCCTAAAAAAGTCCGGCACGGTCATAAGACTTTGTAAAAAAAGTTCAGCGGATACCACGGGTGCCTGCTCTTTTTTGTCATGCCAGCCGGTTAGCAAGACCACGATTCAGGCACCTGACTGTAACGTTCATGTGCGAGTAAAAGAGATACTCCGGGCAAAGGTGACCCGTGGAACAGTATGACATTGCCGTCATCGGCGCCGGCCCGGCCGGTCTATTCTGTGCGATCCATGCAACCGGGCCGGGTCTTTGCGTGCTCCTGCTGGAAAAGAACCAGCAGCCCGGCCTAAAACTTCAGATCTCGGGCACAGGGCAGTGCAACATCACGCATGACGGGGATATCCGGACGTTTCTCTCCCGGTACGGCGCACACGGCAGATTTCTCAAACCCGCACTTTTATCGTTCACAAACCTGGCACTCATCCGGTTCTTTGAAGAGCAGCACGTCCCGATGGAGATAACAGAAGGAGGTAAAGTCTTCCCGGTAAGCCGCAAAGCCCATGATGTCTGCGAGGTTCTTACCCGGGAATGCCAGGACCGGGGCGTTCTCCTGCGGTGCGGGGAACCGGTAAGCCGGGCTGAAAAAACGCCCTCGGTTTTTATCCTGCATACGGCAGGCCGTACCTGTTCTGCAAAAGTACTGGTCATCGCTGCTGGCGGGGCGTCCTACCCGAAGACCGGATCGACCGGCGATGGCTGCCGGCTCGCCGCATCCCTCGGGCATACGATACAGGAGATCGGGCCGGCGCTCACCCCGCTCCTGATCGGGAATTTCCCGTTTGCAGACCTTGCCGGCATATCGTTTGCCGGGCTGCCATTCTCGGTCTGGCGGGAAAACCATAAGGTCTTTGACGGGCAGGGGGACGTGCTTTTCACACACACCGGCCTCTCCGGGCCCGGGATTCTCGATCATTCGCGCGATATCCGGGCCGGTGATGAGGTACGGCTCTCGTTAGCCGGGCCGGTACAGCGCGATGCGTTTACCCGAAAATTCCAGGACGCGATCTCCCGGTCCCCGACACGATCGATAAAAACCATTATTGCCGGTCTGGGGGTTCCCGAACGGCTGGCCCGGCTGCTCCCGGCACTTGCCGGGATTCCGGCAGATAGTACCGGCGCTCACCTCACTGCTGCCGGGCGCACGCGCCTTGTTGAACTCTTAACAGCATGTCCGCTCGTAGTCTCTGCCCTGGGGGATCTCTCTGTCGCGATGGTGACCCGGGGCGGCGTCGCGCTCGATGAAGTGAATGCAAAGACCATGGAGTCAAAACTCGTTCCCGGGCTTTTCTTTGCCGGGGAGGTGCTCGATATCGACGGCGACACCGGGGGTTTCAACCTCCAGGCCGCATTCTCCACGGGTTTTCTTGCAGCACAGGCAATACGCGGGCGGGCCAAAACAGGCAGGTAAGAATCTGCCTGCAAAGACCGGACATCGTTTATCCCGTTAAAGACATGCGCCGGATCCTTTACTGCCCGACAAGGAAATTATTCTTTAATCCACCCGAGTTTTCCCAGCACGTACCGGGTCTCGTCCTGTGCCTTGCCACCCGGCCTGCGCGGCTGGATAACGATGGTCAGTGCATCCTTGAGCGGAACACCGGCTTTTTTTCCCTTGCCTTTGCAGAGGATGTAATCGCCATTGAACCGGCCCAGCGCCTTGACAAAGGCATTTACGATCTTCTCCCGGTCCGCAAGATCGCTTTTCTTGAGCTTCATAAGGTGCTCAAAGAGAGAGAGATCGATAAGCGTCGAGGCCATCCAGCCGATTTCGCAGGTGTATCCGAAGATCCAGGCAATGCGCGAATTTTTTGTTGTCGATACAAAATCATCGATATTATTGCCGACGCTGCACGAACCGATGACAACTCCTTCGATATTAGAATAATTCGCCGCATTCCTCACGGCTTTAAACATCGCCGGGATCTTCATGCCGGTCTTGGCCTTGAGTCCTCCGATGCGTTTGCCGGTCCCGTGCGCCGCAACGTACAGGAAAAGCCGGTCTTCCCGGGTATTGGTGAGATCATCGGAAAGCGCCCGTTTAAAACCAATTTTTTCGTAGAAATTGGAGTAATAAAGGTTGAAATCTCCCCGGTAACTCTCGAGTCCTTCCAGAAACGACAACACCGACGGGCGTTTGGGTTTCTGCTCCGGGGTCCACCAGAGCCCTTCGATCACCAGAAGTGCAGTGCTGCTCATGGGTATCACCCCACGTTCACGTGGCTTTTTTCCATTTTCACAGCGGGATCCAAACGCGAAAGCATGATACACGGATTATAGTTTTTGGAACACATCAAGGCTTGTACCGTGAACTAAAAAATTACCTGCTGCCCGGGGAGTGCCAAAAAATGACACACGAAGGATAATGTTTTTATTAAGGCAGAAACGAGGCTCTGTAATACGAATACTGATGCATTACAGGTGAATCGTTACGGACAGGAATTCCAGCATCCCCCCAGCAGCAGATACAGGACACGCAGCGGAAGAACCCTCCCGCTCCTCACAGGACGGTTCCCCGGACGAAGTCAGTACGGTACCTTTCCCGAACATTACCCCCGGAATGACCCTCGAACAGATCATCGATATAACCGGGGAATTTACGCATCTTCACGAACTTGTGATAATCCATATCGAAAAATCCGGGGGATTTGCCGGACCCGATGCCTATTTCAAAACAGTCCAGCCCATCCTGGACCTTCTCGAGGTCGAGATCCGGATCCGGTGCCGCCCCGGGATGACACCGCAGCAGATGAAACTGATCGTGCAAGACTGGATCGATCAGGAAATAAGAGAATGCAGGAACTGACCAAACGGCTGCGCAGGTAGGTATACCATTGACAAAACTGCAAAAACAGGACCGGGGTTTATTACAATAAAACAGGAAACGGCATACAGTCCCGGCCTAAACCGGTTTATACGGTACCAGGTAAAAATAAAAAATAATTCAGATCCAGCCGGTCGCCATTACCCACATGTTGTGGACACCCGTCGAAATCACGACGACCGGATCGATATGGAGCAACGGGAAGACAAAGATAAAGTACAGGATTGTCCCGAGCATACTTCCGAGATTTGCGACAGCCGCCACCAGCACCACTTTGAAAAGCGGGATTCGTGCCATCTCGCGAATCGATTCGGTCTCATAAATTTTCCGGAAATCCGAGACCGGAGGTTTTCGCACCTTTGCCTCAACGTACGCGGCAAACCATCCGGCATGGAGTAACGGGTTCAAGGAAGTCATCCACGCTACCCCAAAACAGGTGAGCGCTGAATAGGGGTGGCCACCGGCAAGAAGAGTAAATGTGGCAGCAAGTACCCCGTGAATGATCACCCAGAAGAGCAGTGCATAGAGAAGCACGGTCCATCCGACACCGGAGAACGCAATTGCTGCAAGCAGGAAGGCAAAAAGTCCCGTGACCGCAAACCCGAATATTTTTGCCCAGGGAAACGATCTCGGTTCCCGGATGAGCGAATCAAACGGCGGGAGCGTCTGCGGGTGCTCGATATAGTTCGTAATCCCCTGCCGGTGGCCGGCACCGACGACGGCAAGGATGCGACCCTCCGGCCGCTGCGCTTTTAAGAGGACGAGCTGGTGGGCAATGAATGCATCACGTTCATCGATCAGGGCATGAGCGCCGTTGGGAGAGAACTTGCGGAACTCCTCCATGACCGCATCAATAACGTTCTGCTCCTTGAGGGATTCAATATCGATCTCCTCCCCCTTGTCAACTTCGGCAATTGAGTAAATCAGGGCAAAGATCATCTTGATCTTTTCGATTACGCCCATCGATTTCCAGAACCGCAAGAGGGTGAGCCGTATGTCCCGGTCAACAAGTGCAATGGCAATGCCCCGGCTCTCGGCATCAGCAATGGCTGCTTTCATCTCGGCACCGGGTTCGACACCGACATCGACACCTATCTTGCGCTGGAGATAGGAAAGAAGCCACTGGACTAAAAGAGAGTTGAAGTTTTTCACTTCAAGGACATCGTCGACTGTGGGATCACGGGCCTGTTTTTTTAAAGCATTGAAACGGGCGGGGTCAAGTTCGATGGCCACGACATCAGGCCTGAACTCTTCAATCGCTGCCTTGACCTCATCGACACTCTTCTGAGAAACATGTGCCGTCCCGACGATCTTTAATTCTGCCATCTGTCACCGTTATTCCTGCATTATTGGTCTTTTATCTTCTTTAATGGGTGGGGTACCTGATAGGGCAGATTGAAAACCCGTGTACCTCAATGTCGGAGTATATAACGGAAATGAGAGGGAAAAAGGAAACGTGATATTGATCCGTCGGGGTCTTTTGGGCCCGGCAACCCTTAAACAACCCGTATGGTCAGCACTTATTCGAGCAGTCATCCATCATATTCGGGTTGTTATAGTACGAGCTCTCGCACATCTTAACGCAGCTGACGCATTTGTCAAACTTTGATTCCTTTACAAGGGTGCACGAACCGCTCTCCACCTGGCAGCTGGCATACTGGCGACACCGGTCACCCGGGTCCATCTCGCTTGAACAGAGCGTGGCCACATTCGAGCCGCATGTGACGGTGAGACCGTGACAGTTCTCAATTCCGCACGCCGCAACCGCAGTTGGTAACTCAGTCGGGGCAACGGTGGCAGTTGGTTCAGCGGTCACTACCGCAGCCGGCTGGCTGTTTGAGGTACAA
>JBAZHU010000007.1:0-16741 GCA_041652215.1 Methanoregula sp.
ACAATAACTAAAATTTTACACAATTTTTGCTACAAAAATGAAAATACTTATTAACCGGGCCGTCCCATGATCCCTGCGGAGATGTCCCTTGACAAAAAGGAAGTCTCCTCACTCTTCGACAGGATATCGCCCGGGCTGTGCTGGTTGTCAGCCCAAAAAACCGGGATCGTTGGGGAACGATCCCGGAACACAGCAGGCAGATGATTGAAATGAAACAGACACTGTATGATGGCAGCCGGAAGACAACCGTCAATACGCGGTATGACGAGTGCCTCTATCTCGCAGCCCGGCCCGCTTCTGACGAGCCTGAAGTCAAGGTGACCGGAAAAGATCTCTACATGCATGTTCAGACCGATCAGGAAAAAAAGATCACGTACTATCTCCATCTCTGGTCCACGAGCAGGACCGTCAAAGAAAAAATTCTGCCACTGTCGCCTTCCATGGCAGACCGGTTTTTAAAAGTCAGGGGTCTTGACTGCAATCTCTTCCCGAAAAACGATCCCATTGGAAATCTCTATGCATGGGGGTATGGGATCGCTGAAGAGTTCTGATCCTTTTACTGCATACCTCTTTTTGTCCGGTCGTCCCCGGTTTTTCCCGTAAAATTTACCCTGGAGCCGGATTACGGCCTGTAACTCTGATGCAGCGGAATGCTCAAAACGAAAAATGGATTAAATTAGTTTATGCGGTGATGTTTGCTGCCTTGCAGCCTTCGCCGCGGAAGAGCGCCCACTCTTCGCAGGTGGTGCCGTTTGTAAAGGTGCACATGCCGTACTGGCCGGCTGCGCTGTCCTTGATATCAACCTTGCCACCGATGTTCACGCAGTTGACGGAAGCAGGGTTCGCGATGCCGGTCTGGTTGGACGCGGGCGCTGCCGGCGTCTGATTTACTGATGCGCCGGCCTTGCAGCCTTCGCCGCGGAAGAGCGCCCATTCTTCGCATGTGGTGCCATTGGTAAAGGTGCACATGCCGTACTGGCTGCCGTCAGCGTTTGTCTTAATCTCGGTCGTTCCGCCAATGGTGCCGCAGTTGACCGATGCCGGGTTTGCCATACCTGTCTGGTTCGCGGGGGCACTGCCGGTTTCTGCCGGGGCTGCCGGGGATGTTGCCGGAGCGGCCGGTGTTGTCGTCGTAGTCGTTGCTGATGAAGTGGTCTGCTGGGTACAGCCGGCAATCACAAGACCGGCGCCAAGGCAGATGCACAGAACAAGAAACACGGATAATTTAGAAGCCATATGCATAACCGGATAAAGTATAACCGGCAGCCATTAAAAAAAGATCGGAACGGCAGTGCGGGGTTCACCCGCATATTTCAGTTCACATGGCAGTCGTTTTTTTCATTCCCGTGACGTAATCCCGGAGCGCTTTTTCCATCGCCACCGGATCGCGAAGATTCTTTTCCACGATATCCACAATGGCGCTCCCGACAATTACGCCATCGGCGCCAGCGTCCCGGCAGGTCTTCACGTGACCGGGCGTCGAGATCCCAAAGCCGATGGCAAGCGGGAGTTTTGTGTGCGAGCGGACACGGTTCAGGAGTGCGAGCGCCTCCGGCGCTACCTCTTTTCGCGCCCCGGTGACCCCGAGCACCGCAACAAGGTACAGGTACCCGCGAGCCCGGCTCACGATAGTGTCCATGCGTTCCGCTGAGGTCGTCTGGGTGATAAGGAAGATCGGGTCGATCCCGTACTTCTGTGCAATCGCCACAACTTCTTCGGATTCTTCGACCGGCATATCGGCCACAAGGATGCCGTCAACGCCTGCCTCGTGTGCCTCGCGGTAGAACCGGTCGATCCCCCGCTTATAGATCGTGTTGTAATACGTCAAAAACACGACCGGAACTTCCGAATATGCCCGGACCTCCCGGACAATTCCAAAGATCGTGTCCGGTGTAGTACCGGCCGCGAGTGCCCGGTCATCCGCCCGCTGGATGGTGGGGCCGTCTGCTACCGGGTCCGAGAACGGCACGCCGAATTCGAGGATATCGGTTCCGCTATCGATAAGGGCTTTTGCGATCCTGACCGAGGTCTCCTTGTCCGGATCCCCGGCCACGGCAAACCCTATGAAAGCGGTTTTTTCTTTCCGTGAGAACACGGCATCGATGCGTCCCATCATGCCGCCTCCGGGGCCGGTGCAATCCCGGCAACATCCTTGTCGCCCCGGCCCGACAGGTTGATGATCACGACATCGCCCGCGTCGAATCGGTCCCGGTTTTTGAGCACGTACGCGACCGCGTGCGAGGATTCGAGCGCCGGGATGATCCCTTCCGTCCGTGAGAGGTACCGGAATGCGTCAAGAACGTCCGGGTCCTGAACCGCTTCGTAAGAAACCCGGTGAGAGTCTTTCAGCATCGCGTGCTCGGGGCCGACGCCCGGGTAATCGAGGCCGGCCGCAACGCTATGCGTGGGAAGAACCTGGCCATCTTTATCCTGCAGCAGGTACGAGAGCGTGCCGTGCAGCACTCCGGGGTCCCCGGCACAGAGTGTCGCCGAGTGCTCGCCCGTTTCGATGCCCTTCCCCGCCGCCTCGACACCGATCAGTTCCACGTCATCGGCAAGGAACGGGTGGAAGATCCCGATCGCGTTCGACCCGCCGCCCACGCAGGCAACAATCGCATCCGGCATCTTTCCTTCTTTTCGCATGACCTGTTCGCGGGCTTCGCGCCCGATCACGGACTGGAAATCCCGGACGATTGAGGGGAACGGGTGCGGGCCGACGACCGATCCGATCAGGTAGTGCGTGTCGTTCACGTTTGCCACCCAGTCGCGGAGCGCCTCGTTCGTGGCGTCCTTGAGCGTCTTTGTCCCGCAGGTCACCGGGTGGACGGTCGCGCCCATCAGCTCCATGCGGAAAACGTTGAGGGCCTGGCGCTTCGTATCGACCTCGCCCATGAAAATCTCAACCTTAAACCCGAGCGCAGCCCCTACAATTGCGGTTGCGACCCCGTGCTGGCCGGCGCCGGTCTCCGCGATCAGCCGTTTCTTTCCCATCCGTTTTGCAAGGAGCGCCTGCCCGAGCGTATTGTTGAGCTTGTGCGAGCCGCCGTGCACGAGATCTTCGCGCTTCAGGTATACCTTAAAGCCGAGGTCCCGCGACATGTTTTCGCAGAACGTGAGCGGTGTCGGGCGTCCCGCGTATTCAGACTGGTACGCGGCAAGATCCTTTTCAAATGCCGGGTCGTGCGTCGCATCCCTGTACGCGCCTTCGAGTTCGATGAGCGCGTTCATTAAGGTTTCCGGCACATATTGACCGCCGTACTTCCCGAACCTTCCTTTACTTTCCATAATCTGCCTCCCGTGCGGCATAAATAAACGCCGTGATTTTTTTATGATCTTTTATTCCCGGTCTTTCTTCGACGCCGCTTGCGACATCGACCGCGTAGGGCCGGCACTCCCGGATTGCATCCCCCACGTTTTCCGGTTTCAGCCCGCCGGCCAGAATGACCGGCACCGCTGACATTTTCACTACCTCGCGGGCAAAGTCCCGGTCGAACTTTTTGCCCGTGCCCATGCTCTCGTCCACAATCACCGCGTCGCAGTCCGCGGGCACCGTATCCCCCCGCCCGATCACCCGGAGTACCCGGACACCCGGGTCCGGTTCAAAGACAAACGGGTGCGAGACCTGGACCGCATCCGGCCGGAGCGCAAGGATCTTTTTGAGATTGTCTTCTGATTCCGTGTGCGTGACAACGACCCGGGTCACAAACGGCCCGAGCGCGGAAAAGATCTCCCGGGCCTTTGCGTACGGGACCGAGCGGCGAGAAGTCGGCGAGTACATCACGACCCCTATTGCATCAGTCCCGGCCTTTTCCGCGAACACTGCGTCCTCAACACGCGTTATGCCACAGATCTTTACGCGCATACGAACTCCTCCAGTTTGTCCCGGGGACGGCGGTCGGCCATGATCGATGAGCCGATCAGAAACGCGTCGCAGTACGGCCGCAGCTCCCGGACATCGTCCGCAGATCGCATCCCGCTCTCGGAAATAACCAGCCGGTCTTGTGCCCGCACCAGTTCCGAAAGTTTCCGGGTCGTGGACCGGTCGATGGTCATGGTTGCAAGGTCCCGGTTGTTGATCCCGATCAGCAGTGCTTTTGTTGCAAGGGCCATTTCGATCTCTCCTGCGGTGCGAACTTCCACGAGCGGCTCGAGGCCGGCATCGTACACGGCATCCACAAAGACCGGGAGCCGGTCGTTGAGGACTGCGGCGATAAGGAGCACCGCGTCAGCCCCGAGTGATTTGGTCTCGGCCACCTGGCGCAGATCGACAATAAAATCCTTCCGCAGCACCGGAACCCTGACGGTCTCCTTGACCCGGGCGATATCCGCACCCGAGCCGCCAAAGAAGTACGGTTCGGTGAGAACAGAGATCCCGACACAGCCTCCATCTGCAAGCACACCTGCCATCATTGCCATGTCTACGTTCCTGCGGATAACCCCGCCGGATGGCGAGGCGCACTTGATCTCCGCGATCACCGGGTTCTTTTTTTCTGCCGAGCGGATTGCCGCTTCAAGACTCGCGTGCCCAAAGCCGTTTTTGTCCGGGAACTCGGCGGGGAGTTTTTCCACCCGCTTTTTTGTCCGGCTGACAATCTCGTCGAGGATCATGCTGCACCCCGGGTTGCCGCGATCAGCGCGTCGAGTTTGCCCGCTGCTCTCCCAGAATCGATAGATTTTGCCGCGAGCCGGACGCCTTCGGCAAGTGTCCCGGCCCGGCCGCCAACGTAGATCGCAGCGCCGGCATTCATGAGCACGATGTCGCGATGGGCGCCTTTTTCCCCGGCAAGGACGGCCCGGACAATGCATGCGTTCTCTTCCGGGTCCCCCCCAACAAGCTCGGCCGGTGCGGCACGGGCAAACCCGAACTGTTCCGGTGCGACCGTGTAGTTCGTGATCCGACTACCGTTTAACTCCGTCACGTTTGTTTCTCCTGTGACCGTGATCTCGTCAAGCCCGCTGCCAAAAACGACCATCGCCCGGGAAACCTCGAGCAGTTTCAGCACTTCGGCAATTGTCCCGGTGAGATCTTTTGCATAGACCCCGAGCACCTGTGCCTCCGCCCCGGCCGGGTTTGCGAGCGGCCCCAAGAGGTTAAAGACCGTCCGGCACCCGAGGTCCTGGCGTGCGGCCATCACATGTTTCGTTGCCGGGTGATGATTTGGCGCAAAGAGAAAGATGATCCCGGTTTCCTGTATGATTTCTGCCTGCGCCTCCGGGCCGATCCCGATGGCGACACCGAGCGCCGCAAGCACATCGGCCGACCCGCACCGGCTGCTCACGCCCCGGTTGCCGTGCTTGACGACCGGGACACCGGCGCCTGCTGCGACAAACGCGGCAGCGGTACTGATGTTGAATGTCTGTGCTCCGTCTCCCCCGGTCCCGCAGGTGTCGACAAGCGTGCCGGCAACCCTGGGCGTAATCCGGATCGCATGTTCCCGCATTACCCGGGCAAACGCGGCGATCTCGTCCGGCGTCTCACCTTTCATCCGGAGCGCCGCAAGGAATCCCCCGATCTGGGCCTGCGTTGCCATGCCGGTCATGATCTCATCCATGACCCCCGCTGCTTCTGCGGGCGCGAGGTTCCTGCCGTCCACCACAGCGGCGATGGCATCTTTCATGATCATGCGCCCACCTGCTGCGATCCGAACAGGAAATTTCTCATGAGCGCATCGCCATCGTGCGAGAGGATGCTCTCCGGGTGGAACTGGACGCCTTCAATCGGGTATTTCGTATGCCGGACGCCCATCACAAATCCATCGTCGAGGCTTTCTGCGACAACGGCAAGCTCCTGGGGAAGTGTCCCGCGATCCGCGATGAGCGAATGGTAGCGGGTAGCCGTAAACGGCGAGGGCAGACCGGCAAAAATTTCTTTGCCGTCATGCCGGATCTCGGAGGTCTTGCCGTGCATGAGATGGCCGGACCGGACGACCCGGCCGCCAAACGCGGTGCAGATAGCCTGGTGGCCGAGGCAGACGCCAAGAGTCGGGATGGTTTTACTCATCGTTGCAAGTACGTCCATGCAGACCCCGGAATCTTCCGGGGTCCCGGGCCCGGGCGAGAGGATGATCCGGTCGCAGCCGGTTTTTTCGAGTTGCGAAAGTGGCGTGTCGCAGGTCGCAACGACCGGTCGGCCCCCGAGTTTTCCCACCTGCTGGTACAGGTTGAACGTGAAACTGTCGTAGCAGTCCACGATAAGAACGGTTGGGATGTCTGCGCTCATGGCACAACCCCTGCCTGTTCGATTGCCCGCATCGTCGCTGCGGCCTTGTTCTCGGTTTCGATCCATTCATTTTCGGGCACCGAGTCAGCAACGATCCCGGCGCCGGCCTGGATGGACGCCCGGCCGTTTTTCACCATCACTGTCCGGATGGCGATGGCGAATTCGAGATTCCGGTCAAAGCCGATGTAGCCGACTGCGCCCGCGTAGATCCCGCGTGCGTCCGGCTCGGTCTCGCTGATAATCTGCATCGCCCGGATCTTCGGGGCGCCGGAAACAGTCCCGGCCGGGAAACAGGACTTGAGCGCATCGTAGCAGTCGAGATGATCCATGAGCGTTCCCTGCACAGTCGAGACCATGTGCTGGACGTGGGAGAACGTTTCGATGCCCATGAATTCGGTAACATCGACCGATCCGAACTTGCAGACTTTCCCGACATCGTTTCGGGCGAGATCGACAAGCATCGTATGCTCGGCCCGCTCCTTTTTGTCGAGCAGCAATTCCTGCGCGAGCCTTTTATCCTCGCTCCTGTCCCGGCCCCGGGGCCGGGTGCCGGCAATCGGGACGGTGGTCACGCGCCGTTTCTCCACCCGGACAAGCATCTCGGGGCTTGCCCCGACCACCTGCTCGTCCCCGAAATCAAGGTAATACATGTACGGGCTCGGGTTGATCGTCCGCAGGGCCGCGTATATGGGGAAGGGATCTGACGCGACCGTACATTCCATTCTCCGCGAGAGCACGGCCTGGAAAATATCCCCGGCCACGATGTGCTCTTTGATCTCTTCGACTGCATGCGTGAACGCTTCGCGGCCGGTGTTGTCCGTTACATCGGGAAGTTTTCCGGAAATTCCGGGAATATTATTCCCGGTTTGCACCGGGGCACCCGGGGTCTTCTGAGTCTCTTTTATCGACGCGATCCGGCCGGCAAGCTCCGCAATATGTGCGGCACAGCGCCGGTATTCCGCTGCCGGGTCGGTATCGTAGGTCAGAAACGGGCTGGAGAAGATGAAGAGTTTCCGTTCCAGGTGATCGAAGACGATGCAGTCTTTTGTCAGCATGAACCGGGCATCGGGCGTCTCCTGCGGCGTGCCGTTCCGGTGATCCGGTACCCGGGGAAAAAGCGAGTGCACGATATCATAGGAAAAGTAGCCGACCATGCCGCCAAAGAACCGGGGGGCTTTGAGGTTGACGTAATTGAACCGCGAGAGGATGGACCGGATCTTATCGACCGGGTTTGTCCCCTCCGGTTCGCGTGCGATTGCGACAAATGCATCGCTGCCGGTCACCGTCACCTCGCGACCGACCGTGATCACGCACGCGGGATCGAGCCCCACGTACGAGTACCGTGCGATCTTCTCGCTTCCTTCCATGGATTCTAAAAGGAACCCGGTTCCCGCCCGGGTTTTTACAAAAACGTCAAGCGGGGAGCACCGCGGGAGCGGCAGCTCGACGCAGAGCGGGATCACGAGCGGCTTTGGCTGGTCGCTTGTCGCGGTCAGGTATTCATCGTATCCGAGGTTCAGTTTCACTGCGTTTTGAATAATATCCGTCTCCATCCCATCGGCATCACCAACTACCAAATTTTTAAATCTCTGCCCCGGGCAGGAATGAGGTGTGTGAATCTCCCTGCCCCGGCGGGCAGCACCGGCACGGGTGTCTTTGTGGGGATCCTGGTGGACCCTGTTGACTACCTGTTACAATGCTTAGTTTTGGTTGTTATAGTACATATTTATACATTGTTGTTGTTTTGTGTAAACTGGTGTATGCGTAAAACCGACAGACCCGGATCCGGCATTCGCAAAAGAGAATGATGCTCCCGGAAAAAGCAAAAACGGTAAGAACGAGACCGTGGGAACAAAGTTTTTTTAAAACGGCCTCAAAAATGATGGGAGGCAGACTCCGTGTACCCGGGGTGCCACCGTGCCTTTGTTCACTCCACTTTTATACCCATGTTGCGAAGGGCCTCCGTTTTCTTTTTTGAACACTCCTCGCACCGGAACTTGGGCGCTGCATCCCCGCTTTTGTCATAGTTCCCGGACCGGACGAGCCGGTAGCCCCGGGCGATCTTCCCGCAGTCCACACAGGTTATATTCTCTTTAACCTCCCATTGTGCCGCAAGCGACTGGGACGTGAAGATGAACTGGTCCACCCAGAAGAAGATCAGGCCGCCGATAAGGTTTGCCACTATCGCCGCCACGATCTGGCCCATCGCGGCAAGGAGGATACCGACACCGGCAAGAATCGGGGTGCTTGCCTGCCACCGGAGCAGGTAGAGTGCGTACCGTTTGAAATTAATCTGCATACCTGATACTCGGGCAGGATCAATAAAGGAATTTTTGCCCGGGCCTGGTATTGCACGAGGACTTTATACCCTGCCAGCAAATAGTAGGAAATACACTTGATGTGAGTATTTTATGTGGCCAAACAAGCAGCACTCGCTCGGGTGGGTTTTTGTCTCGCGGATGATCGGAATCATCTGTTTTCTGATCGTGGTCGTGCTGGCAAACATCCTGAAATATTATGTAGCGAGCCCGCTCTATCATTCGGGTGTCGGGTTCCTGAACCTGAACTTCTGGCTGCTGCTTTTGATCGGGATTATTATCTTTGTCGCTGATATTTTCGGTGCGTTTCCCTTCCCGCTGAACCTGCCGGCCCCGGTTATCAAGGCAATCGGCAGCGTCTTTATCATCGCGTTCGTGCTCCGGGTTTTTGAATGGGTCGACACGACTACCGGGAACAGCATCTACCATTACTTCTGGCTGCTCTCGTTTGTGATCGTGCCGATCGTCTTTATCATCGTGCTCCTGGCCGGGTACTACGAGATCATCTGCGATCTCTGGGCAAAGGCAAGGATCCGCGAGGCATCCGATGTGGTCGTTGCCGGGGAAATGGGTTCCGCAACCAGTCCGCCCGCAGCTTCATCCTCCAAATCCTGGGAAGATATCGGCGCCGAGTTACGGCTGATGCTGTACGAACTTCTCCACCGTTTCCGCGAAGAGATCCGGAGAAATTAGTGTCATTCATGCAAGTCCCTAAGTGCGGCAGGGCACGGGCTGCAAAGGGTAAAATAGGATTTTCGGGGATAACTTCCGCTCACCAGTCCGGGTTTTCCTCACGGAATTTTTTTTCTTTTGCCGCAAGTTCTTCTCCGGAGAGATGGGCCGGCATGCAGATGCAGCGGTGTTCGATAAAGACGCCTGCCACAAATTTGCCCTGCTGCTCACCCGTGCGGCATGCGCCGTAGGTGTCAGCATCGCAGTCATGGTAGACCTGAGGGAGGTTCTTCTCTTGGGCATACGCGAGTGCTTCATGCCATGATGCTGCCATATTTGCAGTATTGTTGCGGTACAGGTAATATATCTGGCGTACGATTAACAGCATCCGCTCTTTAGAAAAAAATCTCACAAAAAGAAAAAAATGAATAAATTAATGTAATTAGAACCGGGGTTTCCGGTGTTTGGGCAGGCAGTCCCTGCAGTAAACCGGCCTACCCTCAGTTGGCTTGAAGGGGACTTCGCACTCTTTTCCGCAGTCTGAACAGACTGTCTTTGTCATTTCTCTGGGACCGAAATTTCTCGGGCCGCCAAATCCTTTTCTTTCCATTGTATTACTCATGCAGTTTTAGATCTGCACATATTCATCACACCATTGAGTATAAATACATCTGCATCGTACCGGCCCCTCCCGTTACGCTGTCATTCAAGGTCAGGGAATGATCTCGCAGCCGTTGAATTTTTCGTGGGCAAAATCCGTAAGGCTAATTTTCCCGGCATCCATCAGGTCCCGGACGCGGGGGAGTTCCTCCATAAGTGTGTCGCGCAGGTTTTCCACAGTGCCGCACACGAGCTGCCGGCCGGCCGGGTTCCAGGGCTGCACGATGTTTGAGTACAGGCACCGGCCCCCGCAGAACGTGCGGATGCGACACTCCCTGCACTCGCCCCCAACCGTGATCCGGGGCAGGTTCTGCGGGTCAGCATCCGCGATGTGGCCGACGTAATACTTTCTCATGCCGATCATAATCGGGCAGGGCGCAATATGGCCGTCCGTCATGATCGCATAGTTTGTGTGTCCGGCCCCGCACCGCAGGAGGCTCTCCTTCCCCACCAGGAGATCTTCCATGGGATCGATGAAGGGATACCAGCATCGGACCCTGCCGTTTTTGTCCATGTCATCCACCCATGCATGTACAAGCGCACGAATACCGGGATTATAACTTTCACTAACCCACTCTGCAAACCGGCGACGGGAAAGATCGCGCGAGAAGTTCGCATCCATCTGCCAGTGGATGGATGAAAAGGAATATTCCGGGTTCTCCGCGAGATACCGGACTGCATCGAAGATATCGGTACGTTCGGTCACGGTCATCCGTGCGATCAGTTCGCCGCGATAACCGTTTGCCCGGATCTTTCTCACGTTTGCCATCACCCGTAAAAAAACACCGGCCCCCCGGTTCTCATCGGTGAGCTCTTCGCGCCCGTCAAGCGAAACAAGTATCGTGGAGAACCGGTTGACGACATCGGGGCTGAGCCGATCGAGCAGGAGGCCGTTTGTCTGGATCATGAACCGTTGTACCGGTGCTTCGCGGACAATTCGCTCAACAAGATCCCGGCGCATGAGCGGTTCGCCACCATAGAATGTCACGGTGGGCGAGGGATCCCGTGCAAGGAACCGGTAGAGCAGCACCGGATCATAACTCAGGTCCGGTGCGAGATCTTCATCGATCTCGACCGGCACCGCATCCGGGCCCTCCGCATCTTCCTCTTCAAACGCCTTTGCCCGGCAGTACCGGCAGCAGAGGTTGCAGTCGTCGGTGAGGATGAGATGGAAGTACATGGATAAATGCCTGTTATCATGGGAAGTGACAGACGATAAATTTGCGGGCGCCCGTGAGGGACCGGTTGTTAGTCGGGATGCCTTCATTTATCATACCGGTATCCAATAGATCAGATCGTGGTGGTGATGCCAGATGCCGGCGCGTGATATAGTACCGGGATTCCAGTGGGATCCCGCGGATTATGCAAAAAGTTCCCCGGCCCAGAAGCAGTGGGCACGGGAGCTGATCCAGAAGATCCCTCTCTCCGGCCGCGAGCGGGTGCTTGATATCGGGTGCGGCGATGGTACGGTGACTGCCGCAATCGCGGAATGCGTGCCGGAAGGATCTGTTCTTGGCCTTGACCGTTCTCCCGGGATGATCCGGTTTGCCCGGGAACAATTCCCGCACGATGCGTACCCCAACCTGTCGTTTGCAGAAGGAGACGCCCGGGCGCTCGGGTTTTATGGGGAATTCGATATTGTCTTTTCCAATGCAGCGCTCCACTGGGTGTACGATCACGGCCCGGTCCTTGCCGGGATCGCAAGGGCGCTCCGGCCCGGTGGCCGGATGATCGTCCAGATGGGCGGGAAAGACAACGCAGCACAGGTCCGGGCCGCTCTTGATACCCTGCTTGCAGAGCCCGGGTGGAGCCGGTACTTTGATGATTTTTCCTTCCGCTACGGTTTCTTCTCACCCTCCGAGTATCGACCCTGGCTCGAAACGGCCGGCCTTCTTCCGGTCCGGGTCGAGCTTATCCCCAAAGAGATGGTATACCCGGCCCGCGACGGGTTCTGCGGCTGGTTCCGTACCACCTGGCTCCCGTACCTGGAGCGGGTACCAGAAGCCCGGCGGTGTGAATTTGTCGATGCTCTTGCCGACCGGTTCTTTGCCCTGTACCCGCCGGATCCGGCCGGCGCCGTCCATGTAAAGATGATGCGGCTTGAAGTCGAGGCAAAAAAGCTCTAATTGCTGCACGACCGGGTGTCGCAACGTATAAGCAATCTCCCTGTAATTCTTTCCTATGGCCGCGGGGGAATATTTTGCACCGGATATCGAGACCCTGGAACGCAGCGAACTCGATGCCCTGATCGATGAGCGTGTCCGGTACACCCTATCCTATGCGGCAGAACACTCGCCGTTTTACCGGCAGTGGTTCAAAAAGAACAACATCCGTCCGGAAGAGATCCGTACGCACGAGGACCTGCTCCACCTTCCCATCGTCTCCGGGAAAACCATTCGGGAGAACCAGCCGCCCGAAACGCCGGATTTTGCGTTTCTCTCTGCGGGCTGGAACGATATCTTCTCGATACAGGAAACGAGCGGTACGAGCGGTACGCCCAAGAGTTTTTTCCTGACCTGGGATGACTGGAAGCGGTACGCGGAGAAGTATGCACGGGGTTTTGTCTCGCAGGGTTTTTCCAAAAAAGACAAGATCGTGGTCTGCGCCTCGTATGGCATGAACGTGGGGGCGAACACGATGACGATTGCCGCCCGGCGTATCGGGATGGGGATTATTCCGCTGGGGAAATGCACCTTCGAATCCCGGGTGCTTAAAAATTACCGGCCGACCGCGATCGTTGGGAGCGTCTTCAAACTCCTGCGGCTGGCCCGCCGGCTTTCGGCCGAGGGGATCAAGCCCCCGGAGACTTCGATAGAACGGCTCGTTGCCGGCGGCGAGAGTTTTGCGGATGAGTCGCGTGCGTATCTTGCAGAACTCTGGGGGTGCCCGGTCTATAACACGTACGGGAGTACCGAGGGGACGATGTGCGGTGAGTGCACGAAAGTTGCGGGGCTCCATGTGCCCGAGGACCTCGTCCACCTCGATGTCTACGATCCCGGCATGCAGTCGTTTGTGCGGGACGGTGAATGCGGGAGGGCGGTTCTTACCACGCTGCTTCCGGTCGGCGGGAAGTCCGGGATGCTTCTGGTCAACTACGATACTGAGGACACGACGGTCGTGATATCCCGGGAGCGATGCGGCTGCGGCAGGACCCATATGCGGATGGTAAATCCTGAGCGGGAGGCCGAGACCGTGTGGGTGCAGGGCAGTTCGTTTAACCGGGTGGATATTGAAGCAGCGGTTTTCCAGCCGGAGAACATGGCAAGTCTTACCGGAGAGTACGAAGCGTTTGTCGATCCTGGTGACACAGCGGGCGAGGTGACGCTGAACGTGGGCCTGGAATGTTTTGATGCAATACCTTCTGACCGGCATCTGGTGGAGGATTGTTTTGTCAGGAGATTCTTCCGTCACAAGCAGGGTTTGAGTGAACGGTATAACGAAGGAAGTCTTAAGATCCGGTTCACCTACGCTGCACCCGGCGGGCTTGAAATGTACCGGAACCGGGGACGCCCCAAGAGGCTTATCGACCGGAGAAGGAACTGATCATATGGGAACCCTGCGTACAACAGAAGATGCGCTGACCGTGCTTGGCGTCATTGTGATAATCCTTGGTATCCTCGTGCTGGTCTATGGTGTCCTGATTTTTCTCTCCCCCGGTGAGGGTGGCACCCGGCAGGGGGGTATGCTTCATTCCTTTGCAAGTAACTCCGGTGATTTGATGCGTCCTGTCGGTCCGGCATATGTTTTTTCCGCAGTGAATGGTACGCCTGCGGGTGTATCTGTCCGGTACCCGCATCCGGATTCCGGGCGGATGGGTGCTGCCGAAATGACCGTGGCGCTTTTTATCGGGGATATGGGGGGTGTCGATTTTGACACGGTTCGCGTTGTCTGGGTGTCTGGTGGGATCGCTGAAACGATTCCGCGACAGGATTCGCGGCCCCTGGTCTGCCCGGGCTGGACGATTGCCGGCAAGTCCAATATGCTCCCCTTAAAAACCGCGGACAGCGATAACATTCTTGAACCCAACGAACAATTTGAAATCTTTGTCTGCCCGGCCAACACCACCGCACCGTACCAACAGTTTTCACTGACGATCATACCTCCGGGAAATACCAGTCCTCCTATCGTCAGCGCGACGGTCCCTCCCCTGGTACAGCCGATCACACGCCTGAGCTGAAACGGCTCCCCCTATTTTCTGTCTGGTGGTTCATCCACAACCGGCATAATTTGTCCTGATTCCCGGATATCCGGAATATGCAAGTACCGATATCACGCCTCATGTACCGACTGTAAATTTCAGCGGGCAGGGCAGTGCGCTGGCCTGTGTTTCGTCACGCTGCATCTCCGATGGTGCACAGGGTCATGCGCCGTAATTAGGGCAGATTAGCGCAAACAGGGCAATATTTGCTCGTTTTTAATCGGGGTTAATTGTGCGGCAGAATGCCGAAAATACCGACAAAAATATGGCCGAATTTGGTAGTTCGACGTGTTTTCGACGGAAACCTTTTATATTATCAGGCGTTAACTTTCATTATCAAAACCCAAAGCGGTTTTGAGGTGTTTAAATGGGACAGAAAATTGGAAAGGAAAAAATCGTCCGTGAAAAGGGATACCTCTACTTCATCGGCAAGGATGGCTACGTTTGGGCAGCCCCGATGAAGCACAACAAGACCGGCAAGAAGAAGAAAGTCGGTACTGAAAAGGTTGCCAAGGAAAAGGGTTACATGTATTACATTGGCAAAGACGGATTCGTCGCAAAAGCCAAGATGAAAAACGCATAACCCGGACTCCTTTTATTTTTGCAGTCGGCTTGCGGTGCCGGAGCAATCCGGTTCCCGGCGACTGCATATATTTTTTCCCTGACGGGATCGTCTCTCTCACGTTACATGATTATCTGAACCAGCGGGGAACCCGTTCTCGTGGAAATGAGATCCGTAAAGGCTCCTGTTGCTGATTTATTGCGAACACCTCCCTGCCTGTCTTCCTGGGTTGTATTTTCGGTCTTAGTTTCCCCATGGATCTTTTCTCACCCTATTCTCACCATACAAACGAATACCCGTGCAACACATGTGCAATCTATTGTGGAATCAGATGTCAATATTTATACCCCATTGTTTCCACTGGAAAACCGGGAGAATCCGGGATGGTTGGAGCAGTGCCGGGCAACCTTCCCAAAAAAATTTGCGGGCTCAACGGGAACCAGCGGCGGATTTGGTGATTTTCAGGAGCGGGAGCCCGGGTAAAATGGACATTTGCCAGGGCCGGTTGAGACCTGTCTCTTGCATTTTCTCGAACGACCCTGAATAAGGAATCCTGCCAACAAAAAAAAACCGGGAACCGCCAAAAACAGAACAATGGGCCCGTCGAGATTCGAACTCGAGATCTTCGCCGTGTGAAGGCGACGTCATAGCCAACTAGACCACGAGCCCTGATGCATCGACCGGGAATTGAACCCGGGCTATAGGCTTGGAAGGCCTAAGTCATACCACTAGACCATCGATGCACTGCGCTCTACAATTTTAGCGGGGAGGTGTATTAATGCTTACTTATCCCGCGTTGATAAAAGTTTTTGGCAGTGTCCGTTCATCGCAGGGGCTTTGCCTCTCTTCTTGACCGTGCCGTGGTTGCAGGTATTGTTCCGGCATCACCAGCGCATATTCCGCGGGGAATATGAAACTAAAAACAGCCCGGTGAAGGCTGTAAGAAAAAAAATGTAGAGCTTAGTATCCGCGGAGCTCGACTTCGATCTTTTCAAGCGCGGCAATCCGCTTCTCTGTCGCCGGGTGGGTGGAGAAGAGTTCCATGACTGTGTTTCCCGAGAGTGCCGGGATAATAAAGAAAGCATTTGCCCCTTCAATCTTGGCTTTTGCCTGGGGGGGCACAACTTCCATCCTGCCGCTGATCTTGTTGAGGGCCGAAATAAGCGCCCGGGGATTTCTCGTGATGAGCGCGCTGCCCCGGTCTGCCGCAAATTCGCGGTACCGGGAGAGTGCGAGCATTAAGAGCGTGCTTAATGCGTAGACAATGATTGAGACAATCCAGACAACGATCCACCCCGCGCCGCCCTCGCGATCATTACCTCCGAAAAGCGCAGAGAAAAAGAAACTCTGCATGATCATCGAGGCGATCATCGCAATGAAGCTGGCCATCGTCATGGTCAGGATATCCCGGTTTTTGACATGCGAAAGCTCGTGGGCGAGCACGGCCTCAAGTTCGTCTTTTGTCAGAAGGCGCATGATCGAGTCCGTGCAGGCAACCACTGCATGCTTCGGGCTCCGGCCCGTGGCAAACGCGTTGGGCACCGGGCTCTGCATGATCGCAATCCTTGGCATAGGCAGGTCTGCCTCGTGGCAAAGTTTCTCGATCATGCGGTGAAGGTCCGGGTATTCATCCTCGGTTATAATGCGGGAACCCGTGCTCCAGAGTACCATTTTGTCCGAGAAGAAATACTGGACAAACCCCATCACAACCGCCAGACCGACAATCAGCCAGATACTGACCCCGGGGAAGAATACCACGAGTACCGTCATGAACACGAGGTAGAGGATAAACAGCAAAAACCCCGTGAGCAACACTCTGGCCGTCAGGCCCCAGTCTCTTTTCCATTCCATAATTAGTACATTTTTGCCGTGGCGGCTCTTAAATCATTCTAAAATGGCAGTACTCCCCTCTCTCCTGTGCGTGTTTCGCGGTCCGGACAATCCGTAGCAGGTTCTCAAGTGCGTGGCCGGAAGTACCGGTACGTCCTGACTTCCCGAGAATTAAGCACATAGGTTAAGAGCATCAAGGATAGTTCTCTGTTTTTTCGTCACTTCCGAAATGATAACCTCGCCATTAGCGAGTTGAATTTTTTTAATTTTAGAAAGTTCAA